>NZ_JBFRFD010000005.1:0-21855 GCF_052114645.1 Arthrobacter sp. 2YAF22_2 | reverse complement strand
GCATCACGCTCAAGGCCCACGGCTACGACGTGACGACCGCGGCGGACGGCCGTTCCGCCCTGCTGACGGCATCCCAGCGCCCCTTGGCGCTGATCATCCTGGACCTAGGGCTGCCCGACATCGACGGCACCACGGTCCTTCGCGAACTCCGCACCTGGAGCCGGGTACCGGTGCTGGTGTTGTCCGCCCGTCACGGTTCCGAAGACAAAGTCGAGGCCCTCGATGCCGGCGCCGACGACTACATCACGAAGCCGTTCGGGCTGGACGAGCTGCTGGCCCGGCTGCGGGCACTTCTGCGCCGCAGTGTTGACCCGGATCCCGAACCGGTGGTCACAACAGATGAGTTCACCGTGGACCTCGGCAAGCACCGCGTCACGCGCGACGGCGAGGACGTCCGCCTGACCCCGACCGAGTGGAACATCCTGGCGGTGCTGGTCCGGAACCCGGAGAAGCTCATCACCCAGCAGCAGCTGCTCTCCGAGGTGTGGGGCCCGGCCTACGCCAAAGAAACCAATTATCTCCGCGTGTACATGGCGCAGCTGCGCCGCAAGCTCGAGCCGGACACCGGCAATCCACGGCACCTGCTCACCGAAGCCGGGATCGGCTACCGCTTCCTGCCTTGAGCCGACCCCGGCGGTGGGTAGGATGCCGGGCATGAATGAGAAGGAAATTCTGCACCGCTACCTGCGCCTCCGCCGGACAGAACTGCTGGCCAAGCTCGACGGCCTGGACGAATACAACGTCCGCCGGCCGCTGACGCCCACCGGAACCAACCTGCTGGGCCTGATCAAGCATGTGGCCAGCGTAGAGATCGGCTACTTCGGCGAAGTGTTCGGCCGGCCCCACGGCCAGCCGCTGCCCTGGCTCGAAAACGACGCCGAACCGGATGCCGACCTGTGGGTCACCCCGGACGAGACCCGGGACCAGATCGTGGCACTACACCGCACCGCGGCCGCCCTCAGCGACGCCACCATCGACGCGCTTCCGCTCGACGCCGAAGGCGCGGTACCCTGGTGGCCGGCGGAGCGCCGCCGGGTCACCCTGCAGCAGATCCTCGTTCACATGTGCGTCGAAACGGCCCAGCATCTGGGCCATGCGGACATCCTGCGCGAGCTCATCGACGGGACAGCCGGGAAGGGCCCCGGCGACCCAAACCTGACGCCGCGTACGGCCGAGGATTGGGCTGCGCACCGGGCAAGGATCGAGGCGGCTGCCCGGGCGGCTTCCCCGGTTTCCCGTCCGGCGTCGCCACAATAGATACTGTGGCAATGAATATTCACGGCGCTCTGGCCCGGGAGAACGCACCGCGGCCGTCGCTGCCCGAGGTACCGGCCCAGCTGCGGGCCGTGCTCAACGGCTTCCCGGCGATGGTGGGCTACTGGGACTCCGATCTGCGCAACCGCCTGGCTAACGACGCCTACCGTGAGTGGTTTGGGGTCACCGCAGAGGAACTGCACGGCATCCACCTTCGCGACCTGCTCAGCGACGCCGTGTACGAGGCGAACTACCCCCACATCTCCAAGGCACTCGACGGCGAGCCGCAGTTCTTCAAGCGCACGCTCACGAACGCCGCCGGAGTCACGCGGTTCGCTGAGGTCTCCTACATGCCGGACGTTCCCGAAGGCGGGGACGGCGGGAACGGCGGGGTTCAGGGGTTCTTCGTGATGGTCACCGACATCACGGAGCGGGTGCTGGCCGAACGACGGCAGCAACGCGATACAGACCGCTACCGGGCGCTGGCCCGCAGCGTCCCGGGCGTCTTTGTCCTGCTCTTCGATTCAGAGCTGCGCTATTTGATCGCCGAAGGCCAAGAGCTGGAATCCTTCGGCTACCGTTCCGCCGAGCTGGAAGGACGGCGCATCCACGACGTGCTCGACGGCGCGCTGGCGAACGAGCTGGAACCCCGCTACCGAGCCGCGCTGTCCGGCCGGGAGGTCTCCTGGAGCCGGCGGATCGGACCCCGGACCTACCAGCTGAAGGCCGGCCCGGTTTACTCCGACGACGACGCAACCGCCGGCATGGTGGTGGCGGTCGACGTCACCGACCGGCTCCAGCAGGAACAGACGTGGGCTGCGCTGCACGAGATCGCCACCGCCGTCGCCCGCAACGCCGCCCCTGCGGCCATTTCGGAGCAAGTTGCTTCGATCGTGAGGGACCTCTTCCACGTGGATTCGGCCGCCGTCGTCCGTTTCACCGGGGCGCTCTCAGCGGAAATCGTGGCGATGGCACCCGCCCTGCCGCCCACCCTGAGCCGCGCCCATGTTTTCGCACGCACAGACAGCTCGGCCACCGTCCGCGTCGCGGTCACCGGGAAGCCCGCGCTGGTGGTCTACGGAACGGAAGGCGGACCCGCTGCCGAGCAGATGCGGGCCGGCGGTTTCAAGTCCGCGGCGGGCGCCCCCATCCGGGTGCACGGCAGCCTGTGGGGCGTGGTAACCCTGACCTCGAAGTCCACCACAGGCGTCACCGAGGCCATGCTGGAACGCCTGGCCCAGTTCGCCGAACTCGTGGAAATCGCCATCGGCAACACGGAGGCCCGCGCCAGCCTGGAACTGCAGGCCATCACCGACCAGCTCACCGGCCTGCCCAACCGGCGCGCCCTCGAGCAGCACCTCTCACACGAGATCGAACTGGCGGTTTCCCGCGGAACCAGCCTGAGCGCCGTCGTCCTGGACGTCGACCACTTCAAGAGGGTCAATGACACCTTCGGTCACCTCACTGGCGATATGGTGCTGGCCGACGTCGCGGCACGGCTCCGCGGCGTCGCCCGGCAGGACGAGATCGTCGCCCGCTTCGGCGGCGAGGAATTCGTCTGGCTGCTGCCCGGAACCGACGGCGCAGAGGCCCTGCTCGCCGCGGAACGGGCCCGCGCCGCCATCGAGGCAGAGCCGTACGGCGACGTCGGCTCGCTCACGGTCTCGGCCGGCGTCTGCGAACTCCGCGACGCCGGCAGCCACAGCCTCCTGGCCYGCGCGGACCGGGCGCTGTATGCGGCCAAGCACGCCGGCCGGAACCGCAGCGAGCGCTACGCGGCAGGCTAACTGCCAGCGGCCGACGCTGACTAAACGAAGGCGGACTTCCCGGTCACGGCCCGGGCCACGATCAACGAGTTGATCTCGTAGCTACCCTCGTAGGTGTAGAGGATTTCGGCGTCGCCGAAGAGCTTGCCCATCTCGTAGTCGGTGCTGATCCCGTTGCCGCCCAACAGCGAGCGCCCCATCGCGACGGAGGCCCGAGCCAGCCGGGTGGTGGTGGACTTCGCCATGGCGGCTTGGACCATCTCGAGCTTGCCCTCCTGCTGGATCCGCGCCAGCTGCGCCATCAGCGACAGCGAGGCGCTGGCGTTGCCCAGGATTTCGGCGAGCTGCTGCTGGACTAGCTGGAAGCGGGCCAGCTCCTTGCCAAACTGCCGCCGTTCCAGCGCGTAAGCCCGGGCGACGTCGAACGCGGCCAGCTGAATCCCGGCGCCCTGCCAGCCGACCCAGGCCCGGGAGTCGCGCAGCAGGTCGTTGGCGCGCGAAAACGACGTGGCGCCAGGCAGCAGGTTGGCTGCCGGGATCCGGACCTCGTCCAGGACGATGTCCGCGTTCTGCATGATCCGCAGCCCGATCTTGTTCTCGATCTTGGTCGCGGTGTAGCCGGGCCGGTCCGTCTCCACAATGAAGCCCTTGATCTGCTGGTCCGCGACGTCGCGGGCCCAGACCAGCGCGAAGTCTGCGATGGTGCCGGCGCCGATCCAGCGCTTGGCCCCGGTGATGACCCATTCGCCGTTCTCCAGCCGCGCGGTGGTGGACAGTCCCCCGGCGATGTCCGAGCCGTGCTCCGGCTCGGTCAGGGCGAAGGCGCCAAGCTGGGTGAACGCGCAGAGTCCCGGGAGCCAGCGGGCCTTTTGCTCCTCCGAACCGAGCTCGTCGATCATCCCGACGATCAACTCGTTGTGGATCCCCACCAGGGCCGAGAGCGAGACGTCGGCGCGGGCCACCTCGACATACATGAGGCCTTTGAAGAGCTTGGACGTGCCGTCCGTCTGCAGCCCGCCCAGACCGTACTCGCCCAGCTCCCCGAGCAGGCCGAAGGGGAATTCCTCGCGGTTCCAGTAGTCGATCGACGCCGCCCGGATCCGGGTCTGCAGGAACTCCCGGATCTCCTGGTACCGGGCCCGCTCAGCCGCGGGCAGCAGGTCCACGATGTACATCAGGTCCGCGTCCGGGAACGGCGGCGCCGCCGGCACAGGTGCCAAAATTTCCTCGTCGCCGCCGCGGTCTGCCACAGCCTCGCTGGCGGTCTGACCGACGGCACTTCCTTGTGTCTGCACGGGCACGCATCCCTTCGTAATGTGCCGCGCCTGGGCAGCAACATCGACTCTTCCAAACCCTTGGATGTCCTAGTATATTGCACAGTGATATGGATCACTAGGCCAGTGGCGGCCGCTCCGCACCGCCTGGCTGCTACCGGCTGCGAAGGGTGCACCATGACCGTCACTGAGGAATTCCGCGCCGCGAGGGACCGGCTGCTGGCTCTCCGCGAGGACTACGCCGCCGCCCGCCAGGAATTCGAATGGCCCCGGTTCCGGGAGTTCAACTTTGCCCTGGACTGGTTCGACCAGATCGCGGCGGACCCCGCCAAGGCCGACCGGCCGGCCCTGGTGATCGTCGAGCAGGACGGCACCGCCACGCGGCGCAGCTTCGCGGACCTTTCGGCGCGCTCCGGGCAGGTGGCCAACTGGCTCCGCAGCAACGGCGTGCGGCGCGGGGACCGGATGATCATCATGCTCGGCAACCAGGTGGAGCTGTGGGAACTGATGCTGGCCGGCATCAAGCTGGGGATCGTGATGATCCCCACCACCACCCTGATGGGTCCGGCGGACCTGCAGGACCGGGTGGAACGCGGCGGGGCCAACTGGGCCGCCGTCGGGAGCGACAACATTGCCAAGTTTGCCGGCGTCCCGGGCGACTACACGCTGATCGAGATCACCGACGCCGGACCCGGCGCCGGCGGCCGCGGGGGCACGGACTCCGGCGCGCTGCAGTACACCGAGGCGGCGGACGCCCCGTACGACTTCACCCCGGACGCACCGACCCTGGCCGACGAGACCCTGCTGCTGTACTTCACCTCGGGGACCACGTCCAAGGCCAAGCTCGTGGAGCACACCCACACCTCCTACCCGGTGGGCCACCTGTCCACGATGTTCTGGATCGGGATGGAACCCGGCGATGTGCACCTCAACGTAGCCTCCCCGGGGTGGGCCAAACACGCCTGGTCCAACGTATTCACGCCCTGGATCGCCGAGGCCTGCGTGTTCATCTACAACTACGAACGCTTCGACGCCAAGGCGCTCATGGAGCAGATGGACCGCGAACGGGTCACGAGCTTCTGCGCCCCGCCGACCGTCTGGCGGATGCTGATTCAGGCCGACCTGACCCTGCTGAAGAACCCGCCCACCAAGGTGGTCTCGGCCGGCGAGCCGCTCAACGCGGAGGTGATCGACCAGGTCAACCGTGCCTGGGGCCAGACCATCCGGGACGGGTTCGGCCAGACCGAAACCACCGTGCAGATCGCCAACACCCCCGGCCAGCCGATCAAGATCGGCGCCATGGGCAAACCCCTGCCCGGCTACGACGTCGTCCTCGTCGATCCCGCCACCGGCGAGGAGGCCGACGACGGCGAGCTCTGCCTGCGCCTGGACCCGCGGCCCGTCGGGCTGATGAAGGCCTACTACGGGGACCCGGAAAAGACCGCGGAGGCCTTCCGCGACGGGTACTACCACACCGGGGACATGGCCAGCCGGGACGAACGCGGCATCATCACCTATGTGGGCCGCGGCGACGACGTCTTCAAGTCCTCCGACTACCGGCTCTCCCCGTTCGAACTGGAAAGCGTTCTTATCGAGCACCCGGCGGTGGCCGAGGCCGCCGTCGTCCCGTCGCCGGACCCGCTCAAGCTGTCGGTACCCAAGGCCTTTGTGGTCCTGGCCGCCGGTCACGAGCCCGGCCCGGAGCTGGCCGAGGACATCCTGCGCTATTGCCGCGAGCATCTGGCCCCGTTCAAACGGATCCGCCGGCTCGAGTTCGCCGAGCTGCCCAAGACCATTTCCGGCAAGATCCGGCGGGTGGAATTGCGGCACAACGAAGAGCTCCGCCACGGGTCCCGCGGCGTGCCGGAGGGGCTGGGCATCGAGTACTCGGAAGCCGACTTCCCCGGGCTGAAAGGCCAGGGGTAGGCATGGGAGCCCCGCTGCCGCGCGATCCGATCGCCGACGCCCAGCGGAACTGGGAACGGCACGGCTGGGCCGACGTCGCCGCCCCGATGGCGGCCATCACGGCCGTGATGCGGACCCAGCAGATCCTGCTGGCCCGGATCGAGACGGCGCTCAAGCCGTTCGGACTGACCTTCGCACGCTATGAACTGCTGGCCCTGCTCAGCTTCGCCCGCAGCGGCGCGTTGCCGATGAACAAGGCGAGCGCGTTGCTCCAGGTGCACCCCACCTCGGTGACAAATGCCGTGGACCGGTTGCAGGATGCCGGGCTGGTGATCCGGTCACCGCATCCCACCGACGGGCGGACCACGCTGATCGAGCTCACATCGGAGGGCCGCACGCTCGCCAAGCGGGCGACGGCGGTGCTCAACTCGGAGGTATTCGGCCGGTCCGGTTTCGAGGAGCCAGACGTGGACCAGCTGATCCGTATCCTGGGCAACTTCCGGCGCAATGCCGGGGACTTCAGCGGCTAAGCCTTACACTGCGAGTGCGGGCCATCTGCGGGACGGCCCGGACACGAGGAGAACAATGATTCCGGAGATCAACCTCTGGGCCGTCTTGCTGGCCACGCTCTCCAGCATGGTGGTCGGGTCCCTCTGGTACACGCCCAGGGTGTTCGGCAACTACTGGATGCGCGTCGCCAAGGTCACGCCCAGCGGGGACGCCAAGGACGCAGTCAAACCCATCCTCGTCACGCTGGTGGTCAGCTTCGTCAGCGCCTGGGTGCTGTCCGGTGCCGCCGCCATCTCGCAGCACTTCTACGGCGGAAACTTCCTGGCCAACACCCTGCTCACCGCCCTGATCCTGTGGGCCGGGTTCACCGCCGCCCGCTTCATCACGCACGACGCGTTCGAGGGCCGCCCCGCCGGACTGACGGTCCTGAACTGCGCCCATGAGCTCGTGACCCTGATGGTGATGGCGCTGATCATCGGCCTGTTCGGGATCAGTGCCGCCTGATGTCCTGACCCGGCGGGTCCAGCCACCCCACCCGCGCCGCCCAAAGGAGGACCTGATGGATTTTGACGAAGCGTTCTGGGACGAACGGTACCGCGAGCACGGCGAGCACCAAGCCGTGTGGAGCGGGCAGCCCAACGCCCAGCTGGTGGCCGAGGCCGCCGACCTCGCGCCCGGATCCGTACTGGATGTCGGTGCCGGGGAAGGCGCGGATGCCGTCTGGCTCGCCCGCCATGGCTGGCGGGTCACGGCAGTGGACATCTCGTCAGTGGCCCTGGCGCGGGCGGCGGCCGCCGTCGACGATGAGCCGGAAACGGCAGCGCGGATCAGCTGGCTGCATCTGGACCTGGTTGCCGCTCAGCCGCCGGAGGGCCCGTTTGACCTGGTCTCGGCCCAGTACCTGCACCTGCCGGCTGCCCAGCGGGACCCGGTGTACCGCGGGCTCGCCGGGTCGGTGGCCGTTGGCGGGACGCTGCTGATCGTGGGCCACCACCCCTCGGACCTGGAAACCAGCGTGCGTCGGCCCTCAGCCCCCGGGCTCCTGTTCACCGCCGAGCAGATCGCGGCGGAACTGGATCCGCGTGACTGGGAGATCCTCACGTGCACTTCCCGGCCTCGGGCCACCAGCGACGCCGACGGCGCCCAGGTCACGGTCCAGGACTCCGTGCTCCGGGCCCGGCGCCGAGCCTGACGCCGGCGCCCTACCCGCCGGCGCCCCAGGGCAGGCCGGAGGCGTACTCGACCATGGCCTGGGCGCGGTCCGTCAGGCGTACGGCCTGCGGCCAGATAATCTGCACGGACAGCGGCCTGACCGCCGGGGTCAGGGGTCTGGCCACCAGGGCCCGTCCCTCATAGCTCGTGTCGACCGCCGGATGCTGGACGAGCAGGGAATACCCCAGGCCCCGCCCCACCAGTGAGCGGGTGACTTCGAAGTCGGTGGTGCGGTAGCGGATATTTGGCTCCGCCCCGACCCGCTCAAACAGGGAGAGGCTGTGGTGGCTGCTGGGCGGCGCATCGAGCAGCACCATCGGTTCGGGAGCCAGATCGTGCAGCGAGACTTCGGACTGGGCCGCCAGCCGGTGCGCCGCCGGCAGCAGCGCGTAGGCAGACGTCTTGTACAGCTCCACCGCGCCCAGCGCCGGGGGCAGATCCGTGTCATAGACGACGGCCAAGTCCAGTTCGCCGTCGGACAGGCGGTCCAGAAGCCCGTTCTGTGTCCCCTCCACGGACTCGAGCCGCACCTTCGGGTGGGCGGCCGTGAACCCGTCCAACAGCGGCGGCAGGACCGTCGGCGCCAGGGTCAGGTAGCAACCAATGACCAGCGGACCGGCCAGCTCCGTGCCTCCGCTGGCAGCGCTGAGCTCCAGCTCCTCGGCGTCGGACAGCAACAGCACCGCGCGCGCATAAAGATGCTTCCCGGCGGGCGTCAACGTCACCCCGTGGGCCTTCCGGCGGACCATGAGCTGGACCTTGAAGATCCGTTCGAGCTCCGTCACCGCCGCGGACACCGCGCCCTGCGAGAGATGCAGCTTCAAGGCCGCAGCCGAAATTGTGCCGGTATCAGCCACGGCAACAAAGTGCGCCAGCTGCCGGAGGGTGTACCGCGCCATGCCATTCCTCAATATTTCTAGGGATATTGGTGATTTTTATGAACTTTACCAATGGTTATGGGGTGTGACACATTGGGGGAAATCCATCCCTGACAGGAGTCAACGATGACCCTCGTGACAACAGTGGCACAGCCGGTCCCGGTAGCGGACTGGGTCACCATTGCCGACCTCCACAAGGACCCGTTCCCCATTTATCGGAGGATGCGGGAAGAAGCGCCCGTGCACTGGGTGCCGGCAGTCGGCCGCTACATGGTGACCAGCTACGAGTCCTGCCACCTGATCGAAAACGACCAGGAAACGTTTTCGGCCGATGAGACCGGCTCGCTGATGAAACGCGCCATGGGACACTCCATGCTGCGCAAGGACGACCCGGAGCACGACGTGGACCGCAAGTCCTACGGTTCCGTGCTGCGCCCCAAGGCCATCAAGGAGACCTGGACGGGGATCTTCGAAAAGAACAGCGCGACCTTCCTCGACCGGCTGCGGGCCGCGGGCCCGGGCGCGGACCTGATCAGCGAATACGCAGCGCCCTACGCCGCCGAAAATCTGCGTCTGATCATGGGGTTCCACAATGCCAGCCAGGAGGACATGCAGCGCTGGTCCCAGACCATGATCAACGGCACCGGCAACTACGCGGACGACCCGGACGTCTGGGCAGCGTCGCAGAAGTCCTACGACGAGGTGGACGACGCCATCGAGGAAATCCTGCCGTACCTGCTCAAGAATCCGGACGGCAGYCTGCTGTCCGGCCTGGCCGCGATGCCGATTCCGCTGGAAGCCATCCGGGCCAACATGAAAATGACCATCGGCGGCGGCCTGAACGAGCCGCGCGACGTGATCGGCGTCGCGGCCTGGGCGCTGATGGAAAACCCGTCCCAGCTGGACCAGGTCAAAGCCGACCCGGCGCTGTTCGCCGTCGCGTTTGAGGAAGCCGTCCGCTGGGTCGCCCCGATCGGCATGTATCCCCGCGAGACCACCAAGGAGACTGTGCTGGAAGGCATCCAGCTGCCGCAGGGCGCGCGGCTCGGCGTCGTCATCGGCGCGGCGAACCGGGACCCGAAGGTCTTCACCGACCCGGAGTCCTTTGACATCAACCGCGAGAAGAAGCCGCACCTGGCGTTCGGGGGCGGCAACCATTTCTGTGCCGGCACCTGGGTGGCCCGGGCATCGGTCGCCGGGGTGGCCCTCCCCCGGCTCTTCGGCGGCCTGCCGAACCTCCGTCTGGACCCCGAGCAGGCAGCGGTCGACGCCGGCTGGGTCTTCCGCGGCATGACGTCCCTTCCCGTGACCTGGGACAAGTAGAAAGAATCCACATCATGACCAAGATCAGCTTCCACCACGCCGGCGGCGCCGTCGACGTCCTCGACGTGGACCCCGGCACCTCCATCATGCGGGCCGCCGTCACCAACGGCGTGGCAGGCATCGTCGGTGAGTGCGGCGGGCAGGCCATGTGCGCCACCTGCCACGTGTACGTCCGCCCGGAATACCTCGCGGACCTGCCAGCCATCAGCGACGACGAGGAAGAAATGCTGGACTGCACGGCCGACCCCCGCGACGCGGCCCGAAGCCGCCTCGGCTGCCAGGTCATCCTCGGCAACGGCCTCGACGACGTCGAAGTCGATGTGCCCGGCAGCCAGGTCTGAAGCCATGGACAACATCGTCATCGTCGGCAACGGCCAGGCCGGCATCCAACTGGTCGATTCCCTGCGCGCCGAGGGCTACACCGGCCGGATCACCGTCATCGGCGAGGAAGCCCACTTCCCCTATCAGCGCCCGCCGCTGTCCAAGGACTACATGTCCGAGGCCAAGAACCCGCTGCCGCTCCCGTTGCGGGCGGAGCAGTTCTTCGCCGGGAACGACGTCGACTCCCGCCTGGGTGTTCGGGTCACCGCCGTCGACCGGGAGCGCCGCACGGCAACGCTCAACAACGGATCGCGGCTGGTGTATTCCAAGCTGGTCCTCGCCACCGGGGCCGCCAACCGTGAACTCAGCGTTCCCGGCAGCGGCCTGGCCGGTATCCACGGGCTGCGGACGCTCTCCGACGCCGAAGCTGTCCACGCCCGGCTGGCCGCAGCGCGCTCCGTCGTCGTGATCGGCGCCGGATTCATCGGCCTGGAATTCGCGGCGGCGGCCCGGCAGCGCGGCATTGACGTGACGGTGCTCGAGTTTGCGGACCGGCCCATGGGCCGCGCGCTGTCCCCGGCCATGTCGGGCTATTTCGCCGAAGCCCACGAGCGGATGGGCGTAAAGCTTCGCTTCGGTGAAGGCATTGCCTCCTTCGAGGGGCGGGACGGGCACGTGCGGGCCGCCGTCAGCACCACCGGGGACGCTTACCCCGCCGACCTGGTCCTGGTCGGTATCGGCGTCACCCCGAGGACGGAACTGGCCGCGGCCGCCGGACTGCCGGTCGAGAACGGGATCATCGTGGACAGCGCCCTGCGCACCCCGGACCCGGACATCTTCGCGCTCGGGGACTGCGCCAGCTACCCCAGCCGCCATGCCGGCGCCCGCACCCGTCTGGAGTCCGTGCAGAACGCAACGGATCAGGCCCGGCACCTGGCCCGGTCCATCCTGGGAAGCAGCGAGAGCTACGCCGGGTTGCCCTGGTTCTGGTCCCAGCAGGGCCCGCTGAAGCTGCAGATTGCCGGCTTGGGCCAGCACGCGGACGAGACGGTGCTCCGCGGGGATCCGGCCTCTGGCAAGTTCTCCATTTTTTGCTACCGGAACGGCGAGCTTGCAGCCGTCGAGTCCGTCAACCACCCGGCGGACCACATGGCGGCCCGGCGGCTGCTAAGCCAGGGCCGTTCGCTCCGGCAGGCGGACGCGGCGGACCCCTGGTTCGACTTCAAGACCCATTCCCGCGAAGTTGCGGTGGCGTAGGACAGGGCGCTCACTTTGCGCCCGTGTTTGCCCGGCGCCGAGCCTGACGCCGGCGCCCTACCCGCCGGCGGCCAGCCGCTCCCGCAGTCCGGCCGCGAGTCCGGCGATGGTCAGGAGATCGAACAGGCCGCCGCCGCTTTCAACGAGACGACGGCGCTTGACCCCGGCCAGCCGGAGACGGAGGTGCACCCGTGTCCCGGCCGCCCGGGGCGACGGACGCAGCACGATTGCCCAGCTGATGGCGAGTGCACCCCGCTGCGAGCGGTGCACCAGGGCCTTCGGCGGATCCACAGCTACGATCTCGAAGGTGGCCTGCCGGCCGCCCCAGTCGGCAATGACGTCTCCGGCGCTGAGGTCCTGAAGTGTCGGGTCAATGGTCCGGAGCGCCCGGCGCGTGGCTGGAATGAGGGCTTCCGCCCAGCGGGGCAGGTACCACCCGGACCGTTCCTTACCCAGCTGGACGATCCACGGCCAGACGGCGCCGGGCGGGGCCGGCAGATCGAACCCGCGGTCCATCACCACATCCGCGATGGGGACCAGCTCGTCACCGGGAAGCCGGGCGCCGAGCTCCTCCGGCGATGCCGCGACCCCAAGGAGGCCGGTGCCCATGACTGCCCGCCTTAGCGGTGGGTGAAGTCGGGCTGCCGTTTTTCGCTGAACGCGGCCATGCCTTCCTTCTGGTCCTCGGTGGCGAAGAGCGAGTGGAACACCCTGCGCTCGAACAGCACACCCTGCGCCAGGCCGGTTTCGAAGGCGGCGTTGACCGCCTCCTTGGCGACCATGGCCACCGGCTTGGACTTGCCGGCGATCACCTCGGCGGCCTTCACGGCTTCCTCGACGACGTCGGCGGCCGGGACCACGCGGGACACCAGTCCGGCCCGTTCGGCTTCCGCGGCGTCCATGAAGCGGCCGGTGAGGATCATGTCCATCGCCTTGGCCTTGCCCACCGCGCGGGTGAGTCGCTGCGAGCCCCCCATCCCCGGAAGCACGCCGAGGTTGATTTCCGGCTGGCCGAACTTGGCGTTGTCCCCCGCGATGATGAAGTCGCACATCATCGCGAGTTCGCAGCCGCCGCCGAGGGCGAAGCCGGAGACCGCCGCGACCACCGGAATGCGCAGCCGGGTGAAGTCTTCCCAGCCGCGGAACCAGTCCGCTGCGTACATCTCCATGTAGCCCTTGGACTGCATCTCCTTGATGTCGGCGCCGGCGGCGAAGGCCTTGGCGGATCCGGTCACCACGACGGCGCCGACCTCCGGGTCCGTGTCCATGGCCGTCACGGCGGCCACCAGTTCGTCCATGGTGGCCTTGTTCAGGGCGTTCAGCGCCTGGGGCCGGTTGAGCGTAACAAGGCCCACCCGGCCGCGGCGCTCCACCAGAATGTTTGTGTAGTCGTTCATGCCTGTCCCCTCGGCTGATGGTCGGATTTGTCCCGGATGTCGGTAATGATGCCGGAAAAGTCGCGGCCGGCACCGCCTTCCGCGGCAAAGCTATCGTAAATTTCGGAGGCGAGCGGCCCCAGTCGGGCGGCGACCCCGGTGCTTTCGAGGGCGTTGAGCGCCAGCTTCAGGTCCTTGGCCATCAGCGCCCCGGCGAAGCCCGGCTGGTAGTCGCGGTTGGCGGGGCTGGTGGGAACCGGTCCGGGAACGGGGCAGTTGGTGGTCAGCGCCCAACACTGTCCGGAAGCGGCCGAGGCGACGTCGAACAGCGCCTGGTGCGTCAACCCGAGCTTCTCGCCGAGCACGAAGGCCTCGCTGACGGCGATCATCGAGACGCCGAGGATCATATTGTTGCAAATCTTTGCGGCCTGACCGGCGCCGTGCTCGCCGCAGTGGACCACGCGTTTTCCCATCACTTCCAGCATCGGCCTGACTGCTTCGAAGTCCTCGGCCAGTGCGCCAACCATGAAGGTCAGGGTTCCCGCTTCGGCTCCGACCACGCCGCCGGAGACCGGCGCGTCCACTGCCCGGTGGCCGGCGTCGACCGCCAGCGCGGCGGCCTCGCGGGCCTCGTCCACGTTGATGGTGGAGCAATCCAGGAACATGGTCCCGGGCGCGGCGGTGGCGAGCAGTCCCTGTTGGCCCGGCTGGTTGGGGTCGCCGCGGTACGCGTCCAGCAGGTGTTTACCGCTGGGCAGCATGGTCAGCACTACGGCGGCGCCCGTGACGGCCTCGGCGGCGGTGTCCGCGGTGGCGATTCCGTGGGCGCGGGCGGCCTCCAGCGCGGCGGGCACCACGTCGTAGCCGGTCACGGTGTAGCCGGCCTTGACCAGGTTGACGGCCATCGGGCCGCCCATGTGGCCCAGGCCCAGGAAGGCGATGGTGCGGGCGTCAGCCGCTCCTGTTTCAGACATTGTCGCGCTCCTTCGAAAGTTTCAGTTCGCGGTCGCCCAGCGGCGCGAAGTAGGCCTCGACGTCGTCGTTGCTGACCTCGGCGAGACTGGCCGGGACCCAGTGCGGGGTGCGGTCCTTGTCCACCACCTGGGCGCGGATGCCCTCGCGGAAATCGGGGCCGGCGAGGAAGCGCAGGCCCACCCGGTACTCCTGTTCCAGGGCTTCGCCCAGGGTGAGTCCGCGGACCCGGCGCAGCGAGGCCAGCGCCACCTTCACCGCGGTCGGGGACTTGGTCTCGATGGTGTCCGCGACACCGACGGCCTCACCGCCCACGGTCCGCAGCCGGTCCACGATCTCCCCGGCATCGTCGGACGCGTAGCAGGCGTCAATCCACTCCTGCTGCGCGGCAAGCACCGACGGCGGCGCCGTTCCGGCGAACCGTGCGACGGCGGCCTCCGCCGGTTCGGTCTCCAGCACTGTTGCGAGTTCCCCGAGACGAGCGGAGGGCACAAAGGTGTCGGCGAGCCCCAGGAACAAGGCGTCCGCCCCGCTCAAATGGGCTCCTGTCAGGGCCGCGTGGGTGCCGGTCTCCCCCGGCGAGCGGGACAGCAGCAGCGTCCCGCCGACGTCGGGCACGAAGCCGATGGTGGTTTCGGGCATGCCCATCCGGGTCCGCTCGGTGACGATCCGGACCGAGCCGTGCGCGGAGATGCCCACGCCGCCGCCCAGGACTAGCCCGTCCATGAAGGCCACGTAGGGCTTGGGGTACTCCGAGATCAACAGGTTCAGACGGTACTCGACGGCCCAGAAGTCCGCCGAGGCGTCGCCGCCGTCGAGCATGTCCTGGTAGATGGCCACGATGTCGCCGCCCGCGCAGAGGCCCCGGTCGCCGGCGCCGCGGACCAGCAGGGTGGCGACGGCGTCGTCGTCGGCCCAACGGGTGAGCTGGTCCAGCATCGCCGCGGCCATGCCCGCGGTTAGCGCATTGACGGCCTTGGGCCGGTTGAGCGTGGCGATGCCGAGCCGGCCGCGGCGTTCGAACAGGACCTCCGCGGTCCCGCGCGAGGTCTCCTCGGCGGTTGTTTCGGAGGCCCGGTCCGCCATCAGCTGCCTTCCGGCATCACGAAGCTGGCGCCTTGGCGGATGCCGGAAGGCCAGCGGCTGGTGACCGTCTTGGTCTTGGTGTAGAAGCGGAAGGCGTCGGCCCCGTGCTGGTTAAGGTCGCCGAAGCCGGAGGCCTTCCAGCCGCCGAAGGTGTAGTACGCGATCGGCACCGGGATCGGGACATTGATGCCCACCATGCCCACCTGGACCCGGCTGGCGAAGTCGCGGGCGGCATCGCCGTCGCGGGTGAAGATGGCCACGCCGTTGCCGAACTCGTGTTCGCTGCAGAGCCGGAGGGCTTCGTCGTAGTCTTCGGCGCGGAGCACGCTCAGGACCGGGCCGAAGATCTCCTCCTTGTAGATCTTCATGTCCTTGGTGACATTGTCGAACAGCGTGGGGCCCACCCAGAAGCCGCCGTCGTAGCCCTCCACCTGCAGGCCGCGGCCGTCCGTCACGAGGCTGGCGCCTTCTTCGACGCCGGAGGCGATGTAGCCCTCGATGCGCTCCTTGGCGGAGGCTGCCACGACCGGTCCGAAGTCCGAATCCTTGGCCAAGCTGTGGCCGACCTTGAGCCCGGCGATCCGGTCCTGCAGCTTCGCCACGAGGGCGTCCGCGGTCCGCTGGCCGACCGGGACGGCCACCGAGATGGCCATGCAGCGTTCGCCGGCGGAGCCGAAGCCGGCGCCGATCAGGGCATCCGCGGCCATGTCCAGGTCCGCGTCCGGCATGATTACCATGTGGTTCTTGGCGCCGCCGAAGCACTGGGCGCGCTTGCCGTGTGCGGCGGCGGTTGCGTAGATGTACTGCGCGATCGGGGTGGAGCCGACGAAGCCGATGGCCTGGACGCGGGGGTCCTCCAGCAGCGCGTCCACGGCCTCCTTATCGCCGTTGACCACGTTGAACACCCCGTCCGGAAGGCCGGCTTCAGTGAACAGCTCGGCCAGGCGCAGCGGCACCGAGGGGTCGCGCTCGGAGGGCTTGAGAATGAACGAGTTGCCAGCGGCCAGAGCCGGGCCGGACTTCCAGAGCGGAATCATGGCCGGGAAGTTGAACGGCGTGATGCCGGCGACGACGCCGAGCGGCTGCCGCATCGAGTGGACATCGACTCCGGTTCCGGCGTTGTCGGAGAACTCACCCTTGAGCAGGTGCGGGGCGCCGGCGGCGAACTCCACTACTTCGATGCCGCGCTGGATGTCACCCTTGGCGTCCAGGAAGGTCTTGCCGTGCTCGGAGGACAGCAGGGTGGCAAGTTCGTCCATGTTCTGGTTGACCAGATCCACAAATTTGAGCAGGATCCGGCCGCGGCGCTGCGGGTTCATGGCGGCCCATTCCAACTGGCCCTTCTCCGCGTTGGCGACGACGTTGCGGACTTCCTCGGCGCTGGCCAGCGGAAGGCGGGCCTGGACCTCGCCGGTGCAGGGGTCATAGACATCGCTGAAGCGCCCGGAGGTGCCCTCCACGTGCTGTCCGCCGACGTAATGGGAAAGCTCACGAACCATGATGGAATGCTCCTTTGCATGTGACCTAGATCATCTGCACCCGAATATACTCGGACTTCCTACTAAATTCCAGAGCGGCCCGGCGCCGCGGGCGGCCCCCGCGGATCACCGGCAGGGCGTCACCGGCCCGTGACCCTTGGCACACATAAGCGACTCTGCCACTCACAACGTCTGCGGGGCGGCTGGCGAACCGGCCGGTGGCTATCGCTTCGGGTTTTTCCATTTCCAAGAACCCGATCCTGACATAGGGTGAAGCGCACCACACGCAACGCGGGTGTGGCGCAGAATCAGCACTTCCATCCGCAGACAAACAAGGGAGACTCTCATGTTGCTTTGGATAGCCATCATCATTGCTGTTCTCTGGCTTCTCGGCTTGATCGGCGGCATCGGTGGCGGGTTCATTCACCTGCTCTTGGTTATCGCCGTCGTGGTCCTGATCTTCCACTTCCTTCGAGGCAGGTCCCGCGCGTAAACAACGGCACAACGCGAGCCTCGCGGACGCCGCGGCCACTGCCTGGCGGGCCCCGTGCCGCGGCCCGCACCTACGGGCAGCGGTCGGCGTGGCGGCGTCTGAATTCGAGTATCTGCTACTCGTGCCCGGCCCGTAGCAGCCGCCATAAAATGGCTATGGTTCTCAAGCTACCGGTTGTCGACACGGGCCCTCCCTGCTCAACCGGTACTGAGAACCGCCACGTTGTGAGGTGGTTGCTATGCCTGCTTTAGTTGCCAACAGGTGCGGGTCCCGGGTTGGCATCCGCGCCGGCTGCCGCGTGGGGGCCGTGCGATGAAGAAGAAGCTCCTCGCACCCGCGATCCTTGTAATAGGGTTGGCCGTCGTGGGTCTCTCCACTGCGCCGGCTGCGCTGGCAGCCTCACCGGCCCCGTCGCYGGCGGCGCCGAATCCGTCCGTCAAGGTCATCGACTCGACCAGCGCCATTGGTAACCCCGCGTGGTTTGCCAGCGCCTACGCCGCCGGTTTCAGGCTCTACGTCATGCATTCAACCGCCTGGGGCACCTGCACTCCTTGGGGCAACACGCCGGCCCAGCTCGGGATGGCCCTCGCCGCCGGCCTCAAGATCGCCGTCTACACCAGGGATCCGGGGTGCTGGCAGGGCGGAATCAGYGCGGCCGGTCCGTACCAGTCCCAGCTACAGTTCTTTGCCCTCGATGTGGAGCCAGGCGGCCCGGTGGTCACCCAGGCCATGATCGACGGCGTCACATCGATGGGGGTCCGGCCGGTCATCTACACGGGATCCGCGATGTGGCCGCAGATGACCAACGGCAGCACGGCATTCGCCCACATCCCGCTCTGGGACACCCACGCCGGCAACATCGACTACAACCAATGGGACGCCGACTACCTCTCCCCGGCCCCGGTGGGATACGGAGGCTGGAACACCCCCACCACCATGCGGGTGGGGGTCCAGCAAAAGCTGGAGCACAGCTTCGCAGGGGTTGCGGTCGATCTGAGTTCCTTCAACGCTTCCTTCCTCAAGTAGGCGACCGGGCGCGGGCCGTGCGCGCCCGCCGTCGGCTCCCCCGCCGGGCCAAGTTCGGTAAGTTAGGACTTGTGAAGATTGCTACCTGGAATGTGAACTCGCTCCGTGCCCGTGCCGACCGCGTTGAGGCCTGGCTTCAACGCACCGACTGTGACGTCCTGGCCATCCAGGAAACCAAATGCAAGGACGACAATTTTCCGTGGGAGCTGTTCGAGCGCATGGGCTACGAGGTCGCCCATTTCGGCCTGAGCCAGTGGAACGGGGTGGCCATCGCCTCTCGGGTGGGGCTCGACAACGTCGAACGCGCCTTCATGAACCAGCCCGCCTTCGGCAAGGGCGGCAGGGACGAGGTCCAGGAAGCCCGCGCGATCGGCGCAAGCTGCGGCGGGATCCGGGTCTGGAGCCTGTACGTGCCCAATGGCCGGGCGCTCGATGACGAGCACATGCCTTACAAGCTCAGCTGGCTGGACTCCCTCCGCTCCCACGCCGAGGGCTGGGTCCAGGCAGACCCCGACGCGCAGATCGCGCTGATGGGCGACTGGAATATCGCCCCGAGGGACGAGGACGTCTGGGACATCGACTACTTCCGCACCGCGGGCCTGACCCACGTCAGCGAACCGGAACGCGCGGCCTTCCACGCCTTCGAAGCCGCCGGATTTGCCGACGTCGTCCGCCCGTACACGCCGGGACCCGGGGTGTATACCTACTGGGACTACACCCAGTTGCGCTTCCCGAAGAAGGAAGGGATGCGGATCGACTTCGCACTAGCCTCCCCCGCGCTGGCCGCCAGGGTGACGGGCGCATCGATTGACCGCGAGGAGCGCAAGGGTAAGGGCGCCTCGGACCACGCCCCGGTGATCGTGGAGTTGGCCGACTGATGGACGCCCGCCGGGGAAGCGCAGGCCAGCGATGACGGGGAACCTTTACCGCGGCCAGGCCGGACTGCCGTTTTCCTCGACGCTGCGGGTCTATGAGCCACTGGAGGCCTTCCCCGCCGAGCAGCAGGAGAGCCTGCGGGCCGCCGGCGCCCGCTCCGAGTCCCGCGCCGCCGTGGAGAACGCCGAGCTGCTCGCCTCGCTGGGCCGGATCACCCGCCCGGGCGGGGATCCATTCCCCACCGGCCACACCGACCTGGTCCGGGTGCTGGCCGTCAGCGGTTCCGACGCCGGCGCGGCCGGCACCGGGAACTCCAGCCCCGAAAGCGCTGGCACCGAAGACTCCGGTTCCGACCGCAAGGTGCTGCCGGCCAGGCTGCTCTACTGCCCCAGCCAGCTGGTGCTCCGGGCCGGGCTGGCCGCCAACGCCTTGATGGAGGGCATCCACGGCCCGCTCGCCCAGCTGTTGATCCCCGAGGAACAGCGCGACCGGCACCAGGAACGCATCGACCAGGTGAAGGCCCGCGAGGGTACCCGCCGCGTCCACACCCGCGCGTCCACCTGGGGGATCCCGTTCAGCTGGTTCTGCCTCTTCCAGGAATCTGATCCCACGGATGTGGTGGAGGCCGGCGGCCGGATCGTCACCGTGCGCATCCGGTCAACCATCCGCGCCGCCCTGAACCGGGTCAGGCACGGCGTCGCCCACCTGGCCCTCGCCGCCCCGGACCTTGACATGCTGGAGGACCTGACCCAGCTCACCGAATGGCTCGAACTCTTCCACACCGACTCGGTGGTGGAGCTGGACTACGGAGCGGTGGCGGACAAGGTCTACCCCGACGACTCACCGATGGACGTGCGGCTGGGAATCGAATGCCTCGCCGAGGGCGACATGACCGGCGCGGCCGCCGCCTACCGGCGGCTGGCCTCCCGCTGGATCCCGATCCGGCAGCTCGCCCGCGCCTCCTGAGTCCGTGCGCCTGAAGCCGCGACGCCGGGACCTTAGGTCCGGCGCAGGCCCGATACCGGCGCGAGCGGTTCCGCGAGCCGCGGGGCCGCCGTCGTACGCCGTACGATCAACCGGTGCGGGGCCACGGCGGAACGCACCGCCCCGGCGATTCCGTCGAGTTCATCGAGCAGCATCTTGGTGCCGAGCTCGGCCTGCTCGTCCGGGCGTTGCCCGACCGTGGTGAGCCCGACGGCGGCTGCGAACTCGTGGTCATCGATCCCCACCACCGAGAGCTCCTCCGGAATCCGGACCCCCGCCCGGCGGGCCTCGAATAGCACCCCCATGGCCATCTCATCGGAGGCGCAGAAGATCGCGGTGGGCTTCGGACCGGGCAGGTCCCAGAGTCGCTGGAACGCGTCCTGCCCGCTTTGGACGGTGAAGTCCCCCCACTGGTCCCACTCCGGCCGGACGTCCAGCGCGGCCTGGGCCATCACGTCCTGGAAGGCCTTGATCCGCACCCGCGGAACATCGAAGTTCAGGTCCGTCTCGTCGTCGCCGTGCAGCAGCGCGATGTCCCGGTGGCCCAGGTCGATGAGGTGGCGCACCGCGGTGGAGGCGGCGGCGTAGTCGTCGATCCCGATGTAGGCGCACCCTTCGACGTGGCCGCCGACCACGACCAGCGGGATGTCAATCTTATGCAGGTGCTCCAGTTCCTCACGGGTCAAGGCCATGCAGAGGACCAGGAGCGCGTCGATCTGCTTGTAAACCATGGTCTTGCTGAACAGCCGCTCGCGGTGGCTGCCGTGGCCGCCCAAATTGAACAGCGACAGGTTGTATTGGCGTCCGTGCAGTTCCCGGTCCGCGCCTTCGATGGCCTTGGAGAAGAACCAGCGGCTGACGAAGGGCGCCAGCACCCCGATGGTCCGGGTACGGCCGGTGGCCAGCCCGGAGGCCGAGGACGAGGCCACGTACCCGAGGTCGGCCGCGATTTCGAGGATTTTCTCCCGGGTGGCGGGTGAAACCCGCGGCAGCCCTCGCACCGCCCGGGAAACGGTGGCGGTGGAGACGCCCGCGGCGGTCGCCACGTCCTCGATGCTGACGCCGGAATGGCCTCCGCGTTGCGCCCTGTCAGTTGTCCGTGCCACCATGTCCCCTTGTCGGCCGGCCGTAGCAACACGGCCGGCGTGCCGCCCCCGCAGCGCCGCTTCATCCTACAATCGACCGGACCCGGCACCGCACTTCGTGACGCGCTGCTGACGCGCCGCTACCGCCGCCTGGTGGCAGTCCGCCCTGGCAGACGACGGCGGAGCCGGACCATGCCGTAGAGGGCCAGCAGGGTCACAAGCAGCCCGAGGGCCCAGCCGACAGCCGGCTGCGCGGTGATTTCCATCCAGACGGTGACCGCCAGCAGGACCAGCGCCCAGAATCCGAGGAACCCGATAATGATGTCGAAATCCTCGCCCGAGCGCACCCTGCGATGCGGCCTGCGGACCTCGCCCCGGTTCTGTCCTGCTGCCATCACGGAGCCGTCACTTCACGGCGCCGGCCGTCAGGCCTGCGACGATCTTGCGCTGGAAGACCAGCACCAGGATGACCAGTGGAATGGTCACGATGGTTCCGGCCGCCATGATCGCCGTGTACGGGATCTGGTTGGGCTGTGCGCCCGCGAAGCTCGCGATCGCAACGGTGACCGGCTGGGTCTTATCGGACGAGAGCTGGCTGGCGATCAGGAACTCGTTCCACGAGGAGATGAACGCCAGGATGGCGGTGGTGAAGATAGCCGGAGCCGCGAGCGGCATGATCACCTTCCGGAAGGCCTGGCCCTGGGTGCAGCCGTCCACCCTGGCCGATTCCTCGAGCTCCCACGGCATTTCGCGGAAGAACGACGTCATGGTGTAGACGG
>NZ_JBFRFD010000004.1:0-24938 GCF_052114645.1 Arthrobacter sp. 2YAF22_2 | reverse complement strand
GTTCTACGTCGATGCTGTTGATGACGACGTCCTCGACCGGACGGTCGCCCATGCCGGTACGGACGCCCTCAATGGCATCCACGACCTTCTTGGACTCCTCGTCCGCCACCTCGCCGAAAATGCTGTGCTTGCCCTGCAGCCAGCCGGTCGGGATGGTGGTGATGAAGAACTGGGATCCGTTGGTGCCGCGGCCCATCTGGATGCCGGCGTTGGCCATGGCCAGCTTGTACGGTTCGTTGAAGGTCAGTTCCGGGTGGATTTCGTCGTCGAACTTATAGCCCGGTCCGCCGACGCCCCGCCCGAGCGGGTCGCCGGCCTGGATCATGAAGTCCTTGATGATGCGGTGGAAGATGGTGCCGTTGTAGAGCGGCGTACCGGTCTTGTCTTCACCGCTCTCCGGGTGCGTCCAGGCCTGTTCGCCGGTGGCCAGGCCGACGAAGTTGTTCACGGTCTTGGGCGCGTGGTTGCCGAAGAGGTTGACGACGATGTCGCCGAGGCTCGTGTGAATGGTTGCTTTTGCAGTTGCGATGGCAGTCATGGGGCCTATTCTTCCACGGCGGCGACCTGTGCACAGGGGCGCGCAGGTAGTTCCGCGCTGGGTGAAATCCGGCCAAAATCCGTCCGAAGAATAGCCGGTGGAGTCCCAGACCCGTAGGCTAACTGCAGAACCGTCACATTAATCGGGAGGTAGTTGTGAAGAAAACGGATCGTATGGCCCGCGAGCTGGAGCAGTCAGTCAGCAGCGCAGTAGAAAACGCCAAGGACTGGGCCGCCCCGCGGGTCGAGGCGGCGGTCGACTGGGCCGTTCCGCGCCTGCAGCAGAGTCTGGACACCGCTTCCCCCAAGATCCAGGAGGGCCTCAAGTCGGCGGCCCACAACCTGGCCGGCGGCGTTGCGACCGTGACCCCCCGCCTTCAGGACGGGTTGGCCCAGCTGGCGCCGAAGATCCACGACGCCGTTGACAGCGCCACCCCCCGCCTGCACGACGCCCTGGACAAAGCCGCTCCGGTGATCGCCAACGCGCGGGACCGCGTCGTCGGAGATTACCTGCCCAAGCTCTCCGACCAGATCGGTTTGGCCTCCGAGGCGGTTCACCGCACCCTCGAAGGTGCGCCGGCCCACGTGGATGCGGTGGCGCAGCGGCTGGTTGACTCCGGTGTTATCCGCAACTTCCAGGAGCAGGTGCAGTCGGCCAGCCAGCAGGTCAACGCCGCTGCGGCCGAAGCCAGCCGTGCCGCCACGGGTAAGCTCGCCCAGCCGCAGAAGCCCAAACATCGCGGGTTCCTGATCTTCGGCGTCATCGCCGCGGCCGCAGCCGCCGGCGTCGCCGCGTGGAAGGCTTCCAAGCCCATCGAGGACCCGTGGAAGACCCCCGCCCCCGTTACCCCGGCGACGCCCGCCCCGGTTCCGGCCACGACGGTCACCGAGGTTAAGGAAAGCGCCAAGGAGGCCTCCGCGGACGCAACTGCCGCGGCCGTTTCCGGCGCAGACAAAGCGGCGGACGCCTCGGCAGAGGCAGCGAAGTCCGAGGAATCCGCGGACGCGGCCGATACCGCGGCCGTGAAGCCGGATGCCGCCGGGACCCTGAACGGCGACAACAAGCTCAAGTAGGGACCGGACACGAAACGCGAGCCCGCCAACCGGCCGGACAGCCCGGCCGGACGGGCAACAGCTCAAGGAGGGATTCCGCCGCTGGCGCAGTCCCTCCTTAGCTTTCAAATTGGTGTGCCGCTGTGCCAGTCAGCGGAAGCCAAAGCCCATGCAGGTGCTAAATTTGGGGTGATGTCACCCGAAAAATCCTCCCTGGATGCCTTTGACGATGCTGTACAGCCGGCGGCTGTCTCTATCGTCATCCCGGCGTACAACGAGGAAAGCGTCATCCGACAGTGCCTGATTGCCGCCGTCTATCAGTCCGTTCCCGCGCACGAGATCATCGTGGTGGACAACATGTCCAAGGACCGAACGGCGGACATCGTCCGGCAGATGCAGTTGGAATATCCGGAGAGCCCCATCGTCCTGCTCAGCCAGGACCAGGACCAGGGCCTCATCCCCACCCGGAACTACGGCCTTGACCACGCCACCGGCGGAGTCCTGGGCAGGATTGACGCCGACTCGGTGCTGGAACCGGACTGGGTGGAGCAGGTCCAGAAGGCATTCGCGGATGAGTCCGTGCACGCTGCCACCGGCCCTGTGGTGTACTACGACATGCCGATGCGGCGCTTCGGCCTCAAGGCCGACGACAAGATGCGTCAGTTCATGCTCAAACTGGCCAAGCACCAATACCACTTCCTCTTCGGCTCCAACATGGCGCTGCGGCGCTCCGCTTGGGAAACGATCCGGCTGGACACCTGCCGGGATGAGAAGGACGAGATGCATGAGGACATCGACCTCTCCTTGCATCTTGCCGACCACGAGCTCCGGATCCAGTACTGGCCGCAGATGGTCTCCGGCATGTCGGCACGCCGGCTCGAGGATTCGCCCCGCGACTACCGCTACTACGTCACGCGGTTCGACCGGACCTACAAGGCGCACAACGTCAAGAAGATGGCGCTGAAGGCACCCATGGTGGTGTTTTTCTCGGTCTACTTCCCGGCTAAGCTGCTGCGGGCCATTCACACCGTGAACACGGCCCAGCCGGCCCGCCGCGGCGGCCAGTAGCCCGACGGGCCGGCCGCCGCGTCAGTCCGTTCCGAGCTCCGCCAGCCGTGCGGCGTCGCGCCGCACTACATGGGCGCGGCGTTGCCCCGCCACGACGACGCCGAGCCCCACCAGGATCATTCCCAGGCCGGCGTAGGTTCCGGCGGGGAGGGTCTCATCCAGGAACACGGCCGCCAGCAGCGCAGCCCCCGGAATTTCCAGCAGGATGATCATCGAAACCAGCAGCGGGCTCATCGTGGCCAGCAAATGGTTGAAGGCGGTGTGTCCCACCAGCTGCGCGCACACCGTGATGGCCAGGATTCCCAGCCAGCCGGTGGCGTCGAATCCGGCCAGCGGCTGTCCGGCCGCAAGGGCCAGCACGGCCACCACGGCGGCGCACATGCCGTAGCAGAGCGTCGTGTAGACGCCGGTGCCCATCGTCTGCCGGGCCTTGCCGCCAGCCAGCGTGTAGATTCCCGCCAGCATGCCGCCGACGACGGCGAGGAGATCGCCCGTGAGGGCCTCCGGCGAGCTTCCCATGTCGAAGCCGGTAATGGCCACCACCCCGCCAAAGGCGAGGCCCAGTCCGGCGAGGACCTGCCAGCTGTGCCGGACGCCGCGGAACAGCTGGAACACCGCGATCCAGCCTGATTGCAGGCAGACGAGGGCCGTCGCGGCCGCCACCGAGGTCAGTTGCAGGGAGGTGATGAAACAAGCGAAGTGCAAAGCCAGCGCAACCGCGGCGGCAAGGGACCAGCGGAACTCGCTGGCCCTGACCCGGCCGAACTGGCGCGGCTCCCGGACCAACACCGGACCTGCCATGACCACGGCGGCTATGGCGTTGCGCCAGAATGCTATTGCGAGGGCACTGACGGAGGTCGCGCCCAGGGTGGCGGCGATCAAGGGGCCGGACGAGGCGACGCCCAGCACGCCGAGCGCCGCGAGGAAGAAGTTCACGAGTCAACAGTAGTGTGCCGGCGGAGGCGTTCGGCCCGTAGGCCAGGTCAAGCCCCGGGGCCGGCCTGGCGGAATGCAAATGGTCCCGGCCAGCATTTCTGCTGACCGGGACCATTTCCTATGGTGGAGGCACGGGGACTCGAACCCCGAACCCCCTGCTTGCAAAGCAGGTGCGCTACCAATTGCGCCATGCCCCCATAAGAAGCAACCCGTCAATCATACCCCGGTGCCGGCGAGCCGTTTCCAGCTTTCCCTGCGGGGATCGGAGCTAATCAACCGTGTCGGTTGACTTGCTCCAAACTGCCTTCCGGGCCTCGGATTCCTGTACCTTCTTGTAGAGCAGGACGCCTGCGATCGTGGCTGCGACTACCAGCAACTTCTTCACACGCACCCCGTTCCGGGTTCAGTTTTAAGTGAACCTTTACAAGAACCGGTACCGGTTCCGTGGGCGTACCAGGACTTGAACCTGGGACCTCTTCGTTATCAGCGAAGCGCTCTAACCGCCTGAGCTATACGCCCCGATGCCTCATCGGGCCGAGATATGACTTTACAGCACATCCCGGCCCGATCTCAAATCGAGGCAATTCCCCCGGGATTCCCGGCGGAAAGTACGGGTTCTAGTCGTCCGTGAGGGTGACGCCGATGCCGCCCACGAGGGTGGCTGCGATGTTGTAAAGCACTGCCGACAACATCGAAAGCGCGGTCAGCAGGACCACGTTGATCACCGCAATGATGACCGCGAAGGATGCGACCTGACCCAGGGAGGCAACCTTTTTCAGTTCGAAGCCGCCGCTTTCGGTGCCCGCGAGGGTGCCAAGCAGTCCGTCGACCTGGTCAAAGATGCCGGTCAGGTCCAGGACGGTCCAGAGCACGATCGCGGCGACGACGGTAACGATGCCAAGGGCCACCGAGAGCAGGAAGGCCATCTTGAGCACAGACCAGGGCTCCACCTTGCTGACCAGCAGGCGCGCGCGGCGCACCTTGGCCTTCGGGGCGGGCTTGACGAGGCCCGGTTGCGCCGGGCGCTGGCCGGGGGCCGCCGGACGCTGGCCCTGGCCGGGTGGCCGCTGGCCGGGCACGGCGGGACGTTGCCCCGCACCCGCGGCGGCGGGGCGCTGCTGGGGCCGCGACGGCGCGTTTACCCGGGGAGCCGCTGCCGGCTGCCGGGAGCCGCCGGGGCCGCTGCTCGACTTGGGATAGGAGTCGGAATTACTCACGCATTACCTCCGGTGTTGTCTTCGTCCAGTTCGGCATTGCCTGATGACTCATCTGACTCCGGGACCGGTACTGATTCTGTCTCTGCAGACCCCTCATGCGATCCGCTAGCTCCAGCCAACGTTACGTCATCCTGCCCCGGAGCCGGAGCTTCCACGTCGTTTTCGAGCGCAGATTCCTCGCTCTCGAGGCCGCGTTCGCTGTTCCGGGCCACCGCAATGATCCGGTCGTTCTTGTCCGGCTTGGCAAAGATTACGCCCATGGTGTCGCGGCCCTTGGCGGGGACCCCGCTCACTGCGGAGCGCACCACCTTGCCGCCTTCCATGACCACCAGGACTTCGTCTTCTTCCTGGACGATCAGCGCGCCGGCGAGGTGGCCGCGTTCCTCCTGGTACTTGCCGACCTTGATGCCGAGGCCGCCGCGGCCCTGCAGGCGGTATTCCTCGACGGCGGTGCGCTTCGCGTAGCCGCCCTCGGTCACGATGAACACAAAGGATCCGTCCGTGACCACGTCGGCCGCCAGGAGCTCGTCGTCTTCGCGGAACTTCATCCCGGTCACGCCGGAGGTTGCCCGGCCCATCGGGCGCAGGGCCTCGTCCGTCGCGGTGAAGCGGATCGATTGGCCCCTGCGGGACACCAACATGAGATCATCCGTCTCGGACACCAGCTGGGCGGAGACGAGCTCATCGCCGTCGCGCAGGTTGATGGCGATCACGCCGGCGGAACGGTTGGTGTCGTAGTCTTCCAGGCGCGTTTTTTTGACCAGCCCGCGCTTGGTGGCAAGCACCAGGTACGGCGCGTGCTGGTAATCCCGTAGATCCAGCACCTGCGCGATGTGCTCATCCGGCTGGAACGCCAGGAGGTTCGCGACGTGCTGCCCCTTCGCGTCGCGGGCGGCTTCAACCAGTTCGTACGCCTTGGCGCGGTAGACCCGGCCCAGGTTGGTGAAGAAAAGCAGCCAGTGGTGGGTCGTGGTGACGAAGAAGTGCTCCACGACGTCGTCGCCGCGCAGTTGGGCGCCCTTGATGCCCTTGCCGCCGCGCTGCTGGGAACGGTAGTTGTCGCTGCGGGTGCGCTTGACGTAGCCGCCCCGGGTGATGGTGACCACCATTTCCTCTTCGGGGATCAGGTCTTCGATCGACATGTCGCCGTCGTAGCCCATCAGGATCGCGGTCCTGCGGTCGTCGCCGTGCTTGGCCACAATTTCAGCAAGTTCGGTGCTGATGATCTCCCGCTGACGCTGCTCGGAGGCCAGGATCGAGGTGTACTCGGCGATGGCAGCTTCCAGTTCGGCGTGCTTGTCCTGGATCTTCTGGCGTTCCAGGGCGGCCAGCCGGCGCAGCTGCATGTCCAGGATGGCGCGGGCCTGCAGCTCGTCGATGGCCAGCAGCTCCATCAAGCCGTCGCGCGCCGCCTCGGTGGTGTTGGACGCCCGGATCAATGCGATGACCTCGTCGAGCGCGTCGAGCGCCTTGAGGAGGGCGCGCAGGATGTGGGCTTCCTCTTCCGCCTTCCGCAGACGGTACCGGGTGCGCCGTGCGATGACGTCCATCTGGTGCGTGACCCAGTGCCGGATGAAGGCATCGAGGCTCAGGGTGCGCGGCACGCCGTCGACGATGGCCAGCATGTTGGCCGGGAAATTGTCCTGCAGCTGGGTGTGCTTGTAGAGGTTGTTCAGCACCACCTTGGCGACGGCGTCGCGCTTGAGCACGATCACGAGGCGCTGGCCGGTGCGGCCGGAGGTCTCGTCGCGGAGGTCGGCGATGCCCGAGATCTTGCCGTCCTTGACCAGTTCGGCGATCTTGATGGCCAGGTTGTCCGGGTTGGCCTGGTACGGCAGTTCGGTAACCACCAGGCAGGTCCGGCCCTGAAGTTCCTCGACGTTGACCACGGCGCGCATGGTGATGGAGCCACGACCCGTGCGGTACGCGTCCTCGATTCCCTTGCGGCCGAGGATCGTGGCACCGGTCGGGAAGTCGGGTCCCTTAATGCGCACCATCAGCTCTTCGAGCAGTTCTTCGCGGCTGGCGGTGGGGTTGGCCAGATACCACTGGACTCCGTCGGCAACCTCGCGGAGGTTATGCGGCGGAATGTTAGTGGCCATACCGACGGCGATGCCCGAGGAGCCGTTCACCAGCAGGTTCGGGAACCGCGCCGGAAGGATCGTGGGTTCCTGGTTCTTGCCGTCGTAGTTGTCCTGGAAGTCGACGGTTTCCTCGTCAATATCCCGGACCATTTCCATGGCCAGTTGGGCCATCTTGGTCTCGGTGTACCGCGGGGCGGCGGCACCGTCATTGCCGGGCGAACCGAAGTTCCCCTGGCCCAATGCCAGGGGGTAGCGCATCGTCCAGTCTTGGATGAGGCGGACCAGCGCATCGTAGATAGCCGTATCGCCGTGCGGGTGGTACTGGCCCATGACCTCGCCGACCACACGCGCGCACTTGTTGAAGGACCGCTCCGGGCGGTAGCCGCCATCGAACATGGCGTAGATCACGCGGCGGTGCACCGGCTTAAGTCCGTCGCGAACGTCCGGCAGGGCCCGGCCCACAATGACGGCCATCGCGTAGTCGAGGTAGGACCGTTGCATTTCCGTCTGCAGGTCGACCTGCTCGACACGGTCGGTCAGCACATCGGTGTCAAGAACGTTGCCTTCGAGCACGGATTCAGCGCCGGATTCGGCGGGAACTTCAGGTGTTTCGTCACTCATTGTCTATTTTCCGTTTCAGGTATATACCGGTTCGAGAATATTAGGCGGCGCGCGCTAAATATCCAGGAACCGGACGTCCTTGGCGTTCTGCTGAATGAAGTTACGGCGGGACTCGACGTCCTCACCCATCAGCGTGGCGAAGACCTGGTCGGCGGCCAGGGCGTCGTCCATGGTGACCTGCAGCAGCGTGCGGTGGTCCGGATCCATGGTGGTGTCCCACAGTTCGGTGTAGTCCATCTCGCCGAGCCCCTTGTAGCGCTGGATCCCGTTGTCCTTGGGGATACGCCGTCCGGCGGCCTGGCCCGAGACCAGCTTCGCGTCGCGCTCCCGGTCGCTGTAGACGTAGTCATGCGGGGCGTTTGACCATTTGATCCGGTACAGCGGCGGCTGTGCGAGGTACACGTAGCCGTTCTCGATCAGCGGCCGCATGTAGCGGAACAGCAACGTCATCAGCAGGGTGGTGATGTGCTGGCCGTCGACGTCGGCATCGGCCATCAGGACGATCTTGTGGTAGCGGAGCTTGGACATATCGAAGTCCTCGCCGATGCCGGTGCCGAACGCCGTGATCATCGACTGGACCTCGGCATTGCCCAGCGCCTTGTCCAGCCGGGCGCGTTCCACATTCAGGATCTTGCCGCGCAGCGGCAGGATCGCCTGGGTCTCGGGGTTGCGCCCGCGCTTGGCCGAACCACCCGCCGAGTCGCCCTCCACGATGTAGACCTCGCACTTTTGCGGATCTTTGGAAGAGCAGTCCGAGAGCTTGCCCGGCATGCCGAAGGACTCGAGCGGACTCTTGCGCCGCGCGTTATCGCGCGCCTTGCGGGCCGCCATGCGGGCCTGGGCGGCGGAGATCGCCTTGCGGATGACGTCGCGGGCCGGACCCGGGTTACGCTCCAGCCAGTCACCGAGACCGTCGGTGACCACGCGCTGGACAAAGCCCTTGACCTCGGAGTTGCCCAGCTTGGTTTTAGTCTGACCTTCGAACTGCKGTTCCGCGAGCTTGACGGAGATGACGGCGGTCAGGCCCTCCCGGATATCGTCGCCGGTGAGGTTGTCGTCCTTTTCCTTGATGATGCTCTTCTCCCGCGCGTAGCGGTTGATGAGCGAAGTCATCGCAGCACGGAACCCCTCTTCGTGGGTTCCGCCCTCGTGGGTGTTGATGGTGTTGGCGTAGGTGTGGACGCTCTCGGAGTACGCGTTGGTCCACTGCATCGCCATTTCCAGGGCGATGTGCCGTTCCTTGTCTTCGGTTTCAAAGGCGATGACGTCTTCGTGGACGACTTCGACCTTCTTACCCGAGTTCAAGTGCTTCACGTAGTCCAGCAGGCCGTCGTCGTACTGGTACACCACCGTGTGGAAGTCCGCGGGCACCTCTCCCTCGGTTTCGATGACGTCGAGGTCCAGGTCCGCATCGTCGGAGGGCTCCTCGGCGGCGCGGCGCTCGTCGGTCAGCGTGATGCGCAGGCCCTTGTTCAAGAAGGCCATCTGCTGGAAACGGGCCCGCAGGGTCTCGAAATCGAACACCGTGGACTCAAATATGGTGGCGTCCGGGTAGAACGTCTGGATGGTGCCGGTCTCATTGGTTTCTTCGCCCATGACCAGGCCGCCCTGCGGCTTGCCGCCGTCGGCAAAAGACATCCGCCAGACGTGGCCCTGCCGGCGCACCTCCGTATCGACGCGGCTGGAGAGCGCGTTCACCACGGAAATGCCGACTCCGTGCAGACCGCCGGAGACCGCGTAACCGCCACCGCCGAACTTTCCGCCGGCGTGCAAGATGGTCATGACCACTTCCACCGTCGGCTTGTGCTCCGTGGGGTGCATGTCCACCGGAATGCCGCGGCCGTTGTCAACTACCTTGACGCCGCCGTCGGCCTGCAGAACGATCTCAATGTGGGTGCAGTAACCGGCCAGCGCCTCGTCGACCGAGTTGTCCACCACTTCATAGACCAGATGGTGCAGGCCGCGCGGGCCGGTGGAGCCGATGTACATGCCGGGGCGTTTCCGGACAGCTTCCAGGCCCTCGAGCACCGTGATGTCGCTGGCACCGTATTCGCGGGGCGTCACCTCCGCTGCCGGGGTGACCGCCGCTGAGGCCACTGCCGTTGGATCGACTGCCGGGAATTCTGTACTGTCGTTAGCCACAGGCGCTTTCGACTCCTCTACGTTCGTTGAAGGCCGGCGGTAGCCAAATCCCGAGGGAACGGCAAAACGCCAACAGGCACGTCACTGATGGCGCTGGCAGCATCACTCGTGAGAACCGATCTCCGCGCAGAAAAAAATCGCGTCGGAAACGGACTCAGTCGACGTTTCACCGGCGCCCAGTTATCTATCTCGATTCTACCGTGTTATACACCGGAAACCCGCATTTTGGAGCCTCAAACGGCGGGCAAAGTACCGCTGGGAGGCCGTTGGCTCCGCCTCCAAGGCTCCAGGGGTGCTCCGGCTGGGTTCCTATACGAATCCGGGTCCCTAGAGCGCCCTACACGGCGCTTGTCGATTTTTCAATGCTTTTGGAAGAAGCGCTTCAGGCCCGGGTCCCCGAGGGCCGCGCAACTACCCGTAGGTGTCGCGGGGGCCGCGGCCGTTCACAGTCCGCAGTCCCTTGCGCCAGCTGGGCGCCGCGGGACCAAGCACCTGGATGCTCGTCACGACGCCGTCACCAAGTTCGACCCGGAATTTTTCCAATAGGCTCAGGCTCAGCAGGCGCAGCTGGGTGGCCCACGCCGTCGAATCGCAACGCACGTGCAGGGTCGTGTCGGTAAAGCTTTCCGGCGTGCAGTGCGCGGAAATTTCCGGTCCCACAAGGGCCGGCCACTGTGCCATGACGGAGCCGACCGCGACCGGGGAACTCCAGCCCCGTTCGGCTACCAGCCTTCCCACCACTTTGCCGAGCCCCAGCGGATCCCGTCCGGTGCCGTGGAACTGGCTGAAGCCGCGGGTGCGGGTGCCGCGGGCCGGTTTTTGGCTGGCGCTGCCGGGACGTGCCGGGTACTTGCGGCGGATTTCCCCGCGTGCTGCCGCAGCATCGCGCATCCGGTTCAGTGCGGCCTGAGCGGCGTCGATGTCGTCCGGGTCGCGTCCCGGCTGCAGGCCGCCGTCGGTGTCCTTATTCATCGCAATCTATCGCAATTCATCGTTTGTCCGGCTCATCGATTCCTCCCGGAATGACCTTCACGCGCCGTCCGGCCAGTTCCGCCGGGATGTCGTCCTCGACGGCGGCGGTCACCAGTACCTGTTCCGCGCCGGATACTATTGCCGCCAGTTTACGCCGCCGCTGGACGTCCAATTCGGCAAAAACATCGTCCAGGATCAGGATCGGCGCGGATCCGCCGGTCCGCGTATCGTCCAGCATCACGTAGTACGAGGCCAGCCGCAGGGCCAGGCACATGGACCAGGTTTCGCCGTGCGAGGCATACCCCTTCGCCGGGGCCTGCCCGAGGATCAGTTCCAAGTCGTCGCGGTGCGGACCCACCAGGGAAACGCCGCGTTCCAGTTCCTTGCGGCGCGACGCGGCGAAGGCCCGGACGTAACGGTCGGTCAGTTCGGCGACGCCCAGCAAGCGCAGGTCTTCGAGCCCGGCTGCCGGTGTTCCCGTCGCGTCGACGGCAGGCACCTCCCCGTCGTCGTCGACCAAACCCTGCAAGTTGGAGCGGTACACCGCGCCCGCCGCCTTGGACCCGTCCGTGAGCTGGCCGTATGCGTTGTGCAGGTGCGGCAGCAGCCGGTCCACCAGCTCAAGCCGCGCGTGCAGGAGTTCCGCACCGGCCCGGGCCATATGTTGGTCCCAGACGTCGAGGGTTGCCTCGTGGCCGGCGGTGAACTTGCCCGCACGGCCGGATTTCAGCAGCGCATTGCGTTGTTTGAGGACCCGGTCGTAGTCGCTGCGGGTGGCGGCGTGCCGGGGTGCCAGGCTGACCAAGAGCTCATCCAGGAAACGGCGCCGGTTGGACGGATCGCCCTTGACCAAGGCGAGGTCTTCGGGGGCGAAGAGCACTGTTTGGCAGATGCCCAGGATGTCCCTGGCCCGGACCGGATTGCTGCGGTTGATCCGGGCACGGTTTGCGCGGCCGCCGTTGATTTCCAGCTCCAGCACGGTGGACTGGACGCCGCGGACCAGCTTGGCCCGGATCATCGCCCGCTCGGTGCCGAAGCGCAGCAGCGGCGCGTCCGAACTGACCCGGTGCGAACTGAGTGTAGCGAGGTAGCCGATCGCTTCCATCAGGTTGGTCTTGCCGATCCCGTTGGCGCCCACGAGCACTGTGACGCCCGGTTCCAGGCCGAGATCCACCTGGCTGTAACTGCGGAAATCTGTTAGCGAAAGTTGTTCTAGGTACACGCCGGTTTCAGGGACTCCGGGCGTTACTTGGCTGGCCGGGTGGCGTGGCCGCCGAACTGGTGCCGCAGCGCGGAAACCATCTTCATCGCCGGCGAACTGTCTTCGCGGGAGGAGAATCGCGCGAACAATGCCGCGGTGATGGCCGGGGCCGGCACCGCGTTGGCGATCGCTTCCTCGACAGTCCAGCGCCCCTCACCGGAATCCTCGACGTAGTCGTCGATTGATTCCAGTCCCGGATCCTCGTCCAGGGCCTTCACCATGAGATCGAGCAACCAGGACCGGACGACGGTCCCCTTTTGCCAGGCTCGGAAGGTGCCCGGCAAATCGTTCACGATGTCCTTGGCCGCGAGGAGCTCGTAGCCTTCCGCGTAGGCCTGCATCAGGCCGTAYTCGATGCCGTTGTGCACCATCTTGRCGWAGTGTCCSGCGCCCGCGCCGCCCACGTGCACGAAGCTGTCCGCGCGGTCGCCTTCGGGCCGGAGGGCATCAAAGACCGGCAACGCGCGCTCGATGTCGGCCGCGTCGCCGCCAGCCATCAGGCCGTAGCCGTTTTGGAGTCCCCAGACGCCGCCGGAAACACCGCAGTCGGCGAAGCGGATGCCCTTTTCGGCCAGCGCTGCCGCGTGCTTCTGGTCTTCGGTGAAGCGTGAGTTACCGCCGTCAATCACGAGGTCGCCGGCGTCGAGCTTGTTGCCGAGTTCGGTGATCACTGCTCCGGTGATCTCGCCGGAGGGGACCATGACCCAGATCAGCCGGGGCGCCGGAACGGCGGCAATCAGCTCATCCACGGTGGCGACGTCGGTGACGTCCGGGTTGCGGTCGAAGCCGGTGACTTGGATTCCACCCTTGCGCATCCGTTCGCGCATGTTGAAACCCATTTTGCCAAGGCCGATCAGTCCGATGTGCACGGTGTGAACTCTTTTCTGCGCTGGTGGTTAGGGGTGGGCGGCGCCCAACTGACTCGCATTAGGTGTCGCTTTGAGGGTTCAAAACGACAACGTCTGCGTGGGCCCACGCCGCCAAGGTTCCCTGGCCGAGCTTGCGAGGCGAGGGTGGCGGTGGGGACTAGTTGGGCAGGCGGACCGGCATGACCAGGTAACGGTAGTCATCCTGGTCGTCACCGTCGGCGTCCTGCTGCGCGGTGATCATCGCCGGCTTCGGGGCCGTGGTGAAGGAAAACCTGACGAACTTGGTCTCGATGACGCTCAGGCCCTCGATGAGGTAGTGCGGGTTGAAGGCGACCGTGATGTCCTCACCGGTCAGCTGGGCTTCGAGTTCTTCGGAAGCCTGGGCGTCTTCGCCGGTTCCGGCGTCGAGGTGCAGCTGTCCCTGGGTAAACGCGAGCCGCACGGGAGTGTTTCGTTCGGCCACGAGCGAGACACGCCGGACGGCTTCGACCAGTTCCTGGGTCTGCACCGTGGCGTGGATCGGGGTGGAATCCGGGAAGAGCGAGCGGATCTTGGGGTAGTCGCCATCAACCAGGAGCGACGTCGTGGTGCGGCCCCCGCTTTCGAACCCGATCAGCCGGCTGTCGTCGTCGGCCAGGGCGAGGTTGATGTCGCCGCTGCCGCCGAGCGTCTTGGCAACTTCGTTGAGGGTTTTGGCCTTCACCAGCGCGCTGGTGGAAATGCCCGGGGTCGCCGGCTTCCACGGTACTTCGCGCATGGCGAGCCGGTAGCGGTCGGTGGCCAGCAGTGTGATCAGGTCGTCTTCGATTTCCATCCGGACACCGGTCAGGATGGGCAGAGTGTCGTCCTTGCTGGCAGCGATGATCACCTGCGAGACGGCCTGGGCGAACGAGTCACCGGCCACCGTGCCGCTGATCGGGGGCAGCGCAGGCAGCGGCGGGTATTCGGCTTCCGGCATGGTGGCCAGGTGGAAGCTGCTGCGGCGGCAACTGAGGGTGACTTTGTTGCCATCGGTTTCGATCTCGACCGGCGCGGAGGGCAGGCTGCGGCAAATGTCGGCCAACAGGCGTCCGGAAACCAGGATGGTGCCCTCGGTGGTGATGTCAGCCGGAATTTCGAGACGGGCCGAGGTCTCGTAGTCAAAGCTCGACAGGCTGACGGTGCCGGCTTCAGCCTTGAGCAGGAGGCCGGACAGTACCGGAACGGGCGGCCGCGGAGACAACGACCGGGCGGTCCAAGTCACGGCTTCGGCCAGGACGTCCCGCTCGACTCTGAACTTCACGGAAGGGTGCCGCCTTTCATTGCTGCTGACATCACTAAAAAATCATTGGACCACGGCATTTCCGGCGGTTCTACCGGGTCGGCCAAGAGGCAAGTACATGCGTCCCGGGTCTTCGTGCTGGCTCCGGTTTCGGGGTCCGAATTACAAGAGGGTGTCCGGGACGGACGCACTGCAGACAGCTTAGCCCCAAGAGCGGAGTTCTCCCATCCCCGGGTTACACCAGTGTGGTTCCGTCCGGGGCTTCCCGGCGGCGGGTCAGCTCGGTCCAAACCGGGCGTCGTGGGGCGGCACAGAAACTGTTGTTTGAGGGAATTTCATTTTCTTGGGATTAGTAGTGTTAATAACTCCTGTGGAAACTGTGGATAACTTCGTCTGGCCGTGTGTTTCCGGGGTTAAGCCCTGTTCATGGACTGTGGGCGGAGCAGGTTTTAAACAGGGTGTGGATGGGGACAACATTTTTGCCCACATCGCTGATCCACAGGCGCCTTAAGGGTTTTAAGCCCATTAAGCGCCGTTGTCCCCTTAACTATCCACAGGGTTGTCCACAGCCTCCTGTTAATAAGGTAGGAGATGGCGGCGCATCCCCTCAGGAATTGCGCTGTTGCTGCTTGATCCGGTTGGTCAGCTCGGTCACCTGGTTGTAGATCACGCGGCGCTCAGCCATGAGCTCGCGGATCTTCCGATCGGCGTGGATCACCGTGGTGTGGTCGCGGCCGCCGAGTTCCTGGCCAATCTTGGGCAACGACATGTCGGTCAGTTCGCGGCACAGGTACATTGCGATCTGCCGAGCGGTGACCAGCGTGCGGGTGCGGGACTTACTGCAAAGTTCTTCCATGCTGAGCTTGAAGTAATCAGCCGTCTGGGTAAGGATCTGGGCCGAAGTGATCTCCTGGGCGCCGTCGTCGGTGATCAGGTCCTTGAGCACCATTTCGGCGAGGCCCACGTCCACCGGTTGCCGGTTGAGGCTCGCGAACGCCGTGACCCGGATCAGCGCGCCCTCAAGTTCACGGATGTTGCTCGAGATCTTCGAAGCGATGTACTCCAGGGCGTCGTCCGGGGCGGAGAGGCCTTCGCTAAGGGCCTTCTTCCGCAGGATGGCGATGCGGGTTTCCAGCTCGGGAGGCTGGATATCAGTAAGCAATCCCCACTCAAAGCGTGATTTCAGGCGGTCCCCGAAGCCGGCGAGCTGCTTCGGCGGCAGATCCGAGGTGATGACCACCTGCTTGTTGTTGTTGTGCAGCGCATTGAAGGTGTGGAAGAACTCCTCCATGGTGGCGTCCTTGCCGGCCAGGAACTGGATGTCATCGATCAGCAGCACGTCCACGTTGCGGTAGGTGGTCTTGAAGCTGGTGCCCTCATCGTCGCGGATCGAGTTGATGAAGTCGTTGGTGAATTCCTCGGAGTTGACGTAGCGGACCCGGATGCCGCTGTACAGCCGGCGGGCGTAGTGCCCGATCGCATGCAGCAGGTGGGTCTTGCCCAAGCCGGAATCGCCGTAGATGAAGAGGGGGTTGTATGCCTTCGCGGGCGCTTCGGCGACGGCGACGGCGGCGGCGTGCGCAAAGCGGTTGGAGGACCCAATCACGAAGGTGTCGAAGATGTACTTCGGGTTGAGCCGGCCGAATTCCTGGGACGTGCTCGGCAGCATGGGCTGGGGTTTCAGTTCGACCATGGGATCGGCGGCCAAGGACAGTTCCGCCGCGGGCTCCGGCTCAACATGCAGCGGCACCAGGTCAGTGTCGACGTCGATAGCGCAACGGATTTCGTCGGAGAAAACGTCCCGGAGGGCATCATCGAGGGCGTCCTTGACCTGGGTCTGGAGGACTTCCCGGGTGAGTTCGTTGGGCACCGCCACCAGCAAGGTGGAACCGATCAGGCCCTGGGCCTGGGCGAGGATGACGAAGCCACGCTGCCGGGGTGTGACGCGGTGATCATTCTCCAGAAGGCTGACAACCCGCCGCCAGGAACTTCCGACGGTGTTTGCGTGGTTGGCTTCGTCTACCGTCATCAATCAGTTCCTCAAACCTTGCTTGCCTGCGTTACCTGCAGCCACCAGACCTGAACCAGGGAGCTGGCCCCGGCTTAATCCACAGGGTTGTGCACAGTCCGTGGATAATCGGCTACTGGGACACTCTAGGTGATGAAAAGCCTAGAAGATAGCTGGGATCAAGCCTGTGGATAATCACACCGGTGTAGTTCGAAAACGAGGTGCGTGACGCAGTTCATCCACAGGCAACAGGGCGGGTTAACCACAGCTGGGGACAGGCGCCAGAGCCGCTCCCGGTTTGACTATGGAGGCATTTTTCGCCTAACGTTGTGAAGTCCTTTGTGTCCGCTTTCCGCCTCATTGAATCTCTCCCGACGCCTGCGTCTTGCGAGTCGAGGGTGGCGGCACATACAAAACTTAGCGTCGGCCAGTTCTTCCCCTTTTGTTGTTCGGGTGGGCGCACCTTTGATCCACTGGAGTAACTAACGTGAGCAAGCGGACTTTTCAGCCGAATAACCGCCGTCGAGCCAAGAAGCACGGCTTCCGCCTTCGTATGCGTACCCGTGCCGGCCGTGCCATCCTGGCAGCCCGTCGTGGCAAGGGCCGCACCGAGCTGTCGGCCTAAATAACTGACTCGTCGGTCACCATCCCTATGCGAGTCGAACGGTGCTAGCCACCCGGAACCGTCTGAGGACCTCAACCGATTTTTCAACAACTGTACGTTCCGGCGTCCGCAATGGACGCCGGAACTTAGTRTTATATACGGCAGCTCTCGCTGCCGGTGAACCAAGCCGGATCGGTTTCATCGTTTCCAAGAGTGTCGGGAACGCTGTTGTCAGGAACCTCGTTAAGAGGAGACTAAGAGAAGCCGGCGCATTGTCGCTGCAGAAATATCCCAGCGGGTTCGCTATCGTGGTCCGGGCACTGCCCGCCTCGGCAGCAGCTGGCTGGGATGACCTGTTGAGCGATTACAGCGCCGCTTTGGAGACAACCCTGAAACGGTTGGGCAGCCGCCTTCCACAGGCCGCTTCTACAGTTTCTTACGAGAGAACACAGGAAGGGACCCAGCGTGCGTAACTCGACTGCCGCCGTCGTCCCCGAACGTGGATTTCGTCTCGAAGCCGCCGCAGCGTGGGTGGGCCGCATGATCTGGAACCTGCCCCGCAACCTCCTCATCCTGTTGCTGATGGCCTACCGCAAGGTGGTCTCCCCGTTGTACGGACAGGTCTGCCGGTTCTTCCCGAGCTGCTCCGCGTACGCGCTGGAAGCGATCACGGTGCACGGCGCCGTCAAGGGCAGCTGGCTCGCGGCGCGGCGCCTCGCACGTTGCCACCCATGGAATTCCGGCGGTGTGGACCATGTCCCCGCCGGGCACCGGGAGTGGCCCGAAGGCCGCACCCCCACAATTGTTGTGCTGAATAACCCGGACAAGTACCTGGCTGCTGAGTCTGATGGAGAAGGCCGTTTTGCGGCCTGACGAATAGGGATATCGTATGGACTTTATTGGAACAATAATGGCCCCGTTCAAGTGGCTGGTTTCCATCATCATGATCGGATTCCACGATGGCCTCAGCGCTATCGGGCTGCCAGCTGCCAACGGCTGGACCTGGACACTCTCCATCATCGGGCTGGTGCTGGTGATCCGCGCAGCCTTGATTCCCGTCTTCGTCAAGCAGATCAAGGCCCAGCGCGGCATGCAGTTGTTGCAGCCGGACCTGAAGAAGCTCCAGGACAAGTACAAGGGCAAGACCGACCAACTCTCCCGCCAGGCGATGGCGCAAGAGCAGATGGCCATGTACAAGAAACACGGGACGAACCCGTTTTCCGCCTGCCTGCCGATGCTGATCCAGATGCCGTTCTTCTTCGCGCTGTTCCAGGTGCTCTCCGGAATTTCGGCCGCGAAGGACCAAGGCGCCGGCATCGGGGCCATGAGTCATGAGCAGGTGGTGGAATTCGACGCCTCCAGCATCTTCGGTGCTCCGCTGTCCGCTGCACTGCTGCACGGCGGGGCCACCAATGTGGCCGTCGTCGTCCTTAGCGTCGTCATGATCCTTGCGATGACCGCCTCGCAGTTCATCACGCAGAAGCAGATCATGGCCAAGAACATGTCCGATGAGGCCATGGCGAGCCCGTTCATGCGGCAGCAAAAGATGATGCTGTACATTCTGCCGCTGGTCTTTGGTGTCGGTGGCATCAACTTCCCCATCGGTGTCCTGATCTACTGGACCACGACCAACCTGTGGACCATGGGACAGCAGTTCTTCGTCATTCGCCGGATGCCGACGCCCGGGTCCCCCGCCGCCAGGGCCCTCGCCGAACGCCGTGCCGCCAGGGGCCTGCCGGCCCATCCGCTGACAGGCGCCAAGAAGGCCGACGCCGAGGCTGAAGCGGCTGCCGCCGCTATCGCCACGAAGAGCCAGCGCGTCCAGCCCCAGCGCAAGAACAGGAAGAGGAAGTAATGTCTGCCGAGAGCACCGAAAACGCTATTTCCGCCGACGCGCCTGCGCAGGACGAAGTTCAGGATGAACTTCAGAATGAGGTCCTGGACGACGGCGCAGCGGATGCCCCGAATGACTCCGACGGCGCCGGTCTGGCGGCCGGGAAGGGTTCCTCGACGAGCCGTCTGGAGGAAGAAGGCGACGTCGCCGCAGACTACCTCGAGGAACTTCTGGACATTGCCGACATCGATGGCGACATCGACATTGAGGTCCGCAATGGCCGCACCTACATCTCCATCGTCGCCGAGGAGGAAGGCACCGGCCTGGAAAACCTGGTTGGCCGGGATGGTGAGGTGCTGGAGGCGCTCCAGGAATTGACCCGCTTAGCGGTGCTCTCCGCCACGGAGAACCGCTCCCGCCTGGTGCTGGACATCAACGGCTACCGTGCGGACCGCGCCGGTGACCTGCAGCAGATTGCCGAAGACGCCATTGCTTCGGTAAAGGCGTCGGGTGAGCCTGTCGCACTGGCACCGATGAGTGCCTACGAACGAAAGATCGTGCACGACACCGTCGCCGACCTGGGATTCGTGAGCGAGTCTGAAGGCGAAGGTGCCGACCGGCACATCGTTGTCTCCGCAGACTGAATCCGCGGGATAGCTTGATGGTGGAAATTACCGCGGCCGAACTAAAGGCCGCCGAAGTTATTTTTGGTGACCGGCTTGAGTTGGCTAAGCGCTACGTCGAGCATTTGGCTACCTCCGGCACCGAACGCGGCCTGATCGGGCCACGGGAAGTGCCCCGGCTGTGGAGCCGGCACGTCCTCAACTGCGCTGTCATCGAACGTGAGATCGCCCCCGGAAGCCACGTAGCCGACGTCGGCAGCGGTGCCGGCCTTCCGGGGCTATGCCTTGCCATCGCGCGGCCGGATCTGGAGCTCACCCTGATCGAACCGCTTGAGCGTCGAGTGATCTGGCTGCAGGAAGTGGTCGATGACCTCGGCTTGGACAACGTGACGGTGATGCGGACAAGGGCCGAACTGGCAGTGGGCCTGGTGACGACCGACGTCGTCACCGCCCGGGCCGTTTCAGCTCTGTCAAACCTCGCCGGGCTGACCATTCCGCTGCTCGCCGGCAAGGGCGAGGTTGTCGCCATCAAGGGACGGAGCGCCGGGGAGGAAATTGAAAAGGCGGCCAAAGTGATTCGTAAGCTCGGCGGCGTGGAGACCTCCGTGGTGGTGGTCGGCGAGGACATTCTCGAAGAACCGACCACGGTAGTCAGAATCATTGTGAATAAGCCTCGAAAGATTGCGTAGCACCAGCCCGGTGCCCTCGGTCTGCTTGGGGAAGAGGTTAGGCTAGTAACCGGCAGCAACAGCCGAATGAGAGTGAGAGTGTCCAGTGAGCAGTAGCGAAGCCTCCACACAACGGATTCCGCCGTTTGTGTCCCTGGGGTCAGCGCGGGCCTTTGCAGCGCCCGCTATCGCTCATGGCATCTCCGCTAAGCAAACGGTATCGGTTGCTGGAGCTGCCGTTTCCGCAGGCGTTTCACGTGAAACCCACGCCTCCTCGATCAGCAACGTACTGGACTCCATTGACGATTCAAGTCCGATTGCGCGCGAGCTCGCCCACGAGAACAAGCGCCGCGAGCGGCTGCTGGGACGCGAACTGCCGAAACCGGAGAAGACCCGAATCTTCACGGTTTCAAACCAGAAGGGCGGGGTGGGTAAGACCACCACCACGGTCAACATCGCCGCCGCCCTGGCGGCCGCTGGCCTCAACGTGCTGGTGATCGACATCGATCCGCAGGGCAACGCCTCCACCGCATTGGGAATCGAACACCACGCCGAAGTCGACAGCATTTACGACGTGCTCATCAACGACGTGCCGCTGCAGGACGTCGTGGCGCCGTGCCCGGACATTGCCAAGCTGATCTGCGCCCCGGCTACGATCCACCTGGCCGGTGCGGAGATCGAGCTCGTCAGCCTGGTGGCCCGCGAGCAGCGACTGCGGCGAGCCATCGACGTCTACGCCAAGGAACGGGCCAAAAACGGCGAGGAGCGGCTCGACTACATCTTTATCGATTGCCCGCCGAGCCTAGGACTCCTGACGGTTAACGCGTTCTGTGCGGCCGGTGAAGTCCTGATCCCGATCCAGTGCGAGTACTACGCGCTGGAGGGGCTGAGCCAACTGCTCAAGAACATCGAGATGATTCAGAAGCACCTCAACGCGGATCTAGTGGTCTCTACCATCCTGCTCACGATGTACGACGGGCGGACTAACCTCGCGGCGCAAGTGGCCGCGGAGGTCCGTGAACACTTCCCGGAGCAGRTGCTCGGGGCTGTGGTTCCGCGCTCGGTCCGTATTTCCGAGGCACCGAGCTACCAACAGACTGTGATGACCTACGACCCTTCCTCCAGCGGCGCTCTATCCTATCTGGAAGCCGCAGCGGAAATTGCTGAACGTTAGAATCTTCTCAACAATTGCACTAGCCAGAGCCGGAGCATCCCGGGCTCTTCCACCGGAGGGATTTATCCATGAGCGATAAGCGACGCGGCCTCGGCCGCGGACTTGGCGCGCTGATTCCAAGTTCCGCCTCGGCTAACGCCTCCGGGAACGGGGCTGCTCCGTCCCGGCCTGTTGATCTCTTCTTTCCAGAGGCCAGGAAACGGACCCCGGATGCTGCGCTGACGGAAGAGTCGATTGCATCGGACGAACTTCAGGCTGAGCCACCCCAAGCAGAGAAGACGACGGCGTCTTCCACCCCTGAGTCATCTACCCGGACTTCCACCTCGGCCGCAACAAGTATTGTGGCGGAGACCGGATCTGGCACGGATGATACTCCGGCTGAATCTGTGCGCCCGGCTGTCAAGAGGAGCCCTGCACGAAAAGCTCCCACGTCAGGGAACGGATCCCGCGATGCAGCCGAGATCGACTTCACGCCCGAGCGCAAGCCGGCGGTAAACGATATTGCTGTGGACACTGGAATCGACCTGGTAGAGGTTCCTGGTGTCCGCTTTGCTGAAATCGCGGTCACGGACATTCATCCCAACCGCAAGCAGCCCCGCTCGGTCTTCGACGAGGACGACATGGCGGAGCTTGTTCACTCCGTTCGGGAAATCGGTGTCCTCCAGCCAATTGTGGTGCGGACTTCAACCGAAGAAGGTGGCGAACCCTACGAACTCGTCATGGGTGAGCGCCGCTGGCGTGCGGTGCAGGCGGCCGGGCTGGATACCATCCCGGCAATTGTCCGTGACACCACCGATGATGACCTGCTCCGCGATGCCCTGCTTGAGAACCTCCACCGTAGCCAGCTGAATCCGCTTGAAGAGGCGGCCGCGTACCAGCAGCTCCTCGAGGACTTCGGAACGACCCACGAGCAACTGGCCGACCGGATCGGCCGGTCGCGGCCTCAGGTCTCCAACACCTTGCGGCTGTTGAAGCTGCCGCCGCTGGTCCAACGGCGCGTGGGTGCCGGCGTTATTTCTGCCGGGCACGCTCGTGCACTCCTTGCTCTTCCTGATGCCGCTGCGATGGAACGCCTGGCCCAGAAGATCGTGGCTGAGGGCATGTCCGTCCGAGCCACTGAAGAGGCTGTGACGCTGTACCAAAGCCCCGCCTCTCCTACGAAGAACAACATCCCCCGCCCGGGAGCCCGTCACGAGCGTCTCGACTATCTGGCATCGTCGCTGTCCGATCGTCTGGACACCAACGTGAAGATTTCCCTCGGTGCGCGCAAAGGCCGTGTCAGTATCGAGTTCGCGAGTGTTGAAGACTTGAATCGGATCATGGAAGTTCTTAGCCCGGGGAACTCCAACTAGGACCTTTTCGCAGGCTGCTTCTCAGAGGACCCGTTTCACGTGAAACGGGTCCTGTTCTGTCTGCTCTTGTTTCGGCGGTTGGCCCGAAAAACTCCCTGAGCGACGGGTAGCTGAACAGGTGGCAGACCGGTCCCCTCAGCATCAACTCCGGCGGGTCTGCGCGCGAAGTGTTCCATTGAGGGTTGTTCCTCACGGTCAGCACCGATTCGCAGGCCTGTGAATCGCTCCCAAGTCGGTACATCCTAGAGTTGTCGGCCGTCAGACTGCTCCGGTGCCGCGGCGGGTATCGGGCCCAATATTGACCTTCAGAGGTCCTGGGCAGTGGCGTGGGCGCCCGGACGCGGACCCCTAAAGCAAGGAGGCACGCGGTAACATGGCTCACCAGAAGCGCGCGCAATGCGAATCGGGGCAATCTATGTGCCGAACTACAGCTTCCCAGCTCGCTGACTTGCAGCCCGACTGGAACCCTTTCCGGCCCGCCGGGACGTCCGCTCGCTTTGGGTGCGGTGGGAACACACATCCCTTCACCGCTGCACGCCGAATCGACCAGCGTTTCACGTGAAACATCCTTGGTCTCGCGGTTATCCGCTCGGCCCACTTTTGTTTCACGTGAAACGGGGCATGCCATAGCGGGTGCAGAGCTGCGTCTAGCAGGCACTGTACCCCGCTTGTGACCCCTTCGTGATTCACAACCTGTGAGCCGACTTAGTACGTGATGCGATTGCATGTGCCAGCTGCCCGTTGCGTCGTTCCATTGGCCGGCGGGCCCATTGCGTCGGAGCGCGTCCTCTTCGTCTTTCCCCTTCAGCGATGGGGCCCCCCGTATCTGTTTCACGTGAAACATTGCCGACGGCGCGGGGAACTGAAGACAAATGACTGGAGCCCCTTCTCCATCGCCGGTATTTGGCACTGCGAAGGTGACGTGTAACGGGATTGCAACCGCAGCTGGCTGAGCGGTKATGAGCTTGGGAATAGTGTGACCCCTCTCATTCACACTTCGGTAGCACCGCTGGGATCCAGGCCCTCGGCGAAGGGGCACTTACATCGTAATGCGGACGCCAGAATCGGCGTTAAGTATCAGGGCTGGTGGTGAACTCGCGCACGTAACTAGGCGTCGGAAACAGATGCTTGCGCGTTGTATTTCCTGCGCATGTCTAGGCTGCCAGACTTCGGCGTTGCACCAACTGCATGAGCCGGTTCCCCGCTATCAGGAGGCCGCGAACCGGTTTGTCCGTGTGCATCGCTTCTGCTGGCTCGGAGTGGGCCTACCGCGCCTCTCCCCGTACCCCGGTCAGGGGACGCCAGCGCCGTAGGCGCCGGAACGGACTAGGAGGCGTGAATCCTTTCCGCACCAGACCGGTTGCGGGGACGGCGGCAGATTCCGTCAGACCACTTGGGGAGGTGGTAGAACTTGAGGGCGGCGACGGCTCACGGAATACCGAGTCCTGCACGAACTACGTACTCCGGAGCCCGGGGATGGCCCAGCAAACAGGAAGATCCCTGCGCTCCTGATATGAGGCCTCGTAGTGCTGTTGGGCGGCTGCGGATTGCCATGGATCCAGACTGGGGTTAAGCACCGTAAGGCCATCTGACCGCCATATCTAAAGGGGCCAAAGGCTCACCTGGGCGCCGATGCCGTCGTGCCCGACACAGACGAGTCGCTCTGACACTGGCCACCAGTCCCCTGTTTGCCTGGTCCGCGTTGATTCTAGGATCGATGCAAATTTGAGTCGTCGCCGAAAACTTGGGTTTCGAAAACGGGCCGTCAATCTCTGGAGGCCGTTCCGATGCCTGCTAGCTTCGTGCCGCTCGGGCGAGCTGCAGTTGGTCAGGCGTCTCTCGGTCGGGACCCGTGTCCTTCCCATGTATCGTCAGTGCCGGTCGCTGGCTAGATCGCCGGGCTCTAGAGCCCAGCGACTCCGCCGCACGGCTCTGGCCGGGTGGCTGTGAGACAGGCCAGCCAGGACGTCAGGTCTGCGAACCGGGCCCGGATAGCCGGTGGATATCGCTGTGGATAACTTTGTGGAGATCTTCAAGCCGGCTGTGGATATACGCTGCCCAGCAAAACGCATCAGTGCTCCTGGCAAGCTAGGGCCGAACTCCGGCCCGGGAATTGAAGCGAGGCGTTTCACGTGAAACATTTCGCGCGCTACCGTCGATCTGCGCAAAGTTGGTCGGAGTAGCCCGAAATCACCACTTAAAGGCTAATTCCTAGCTCTTGCGAACATGAGCTAAGGAGGCACCGTTCTTGGACGGGCTGTCGTTGGCACATTCCTGCTCAGAGTGAAGGTGGGACGAGGTCGCCCGCAGCCGTGGAATGGCGCCCGATGGCGTGCTCGGCCTGTGGATAGAGCTGTGTGTAATCTCTCGTCGGGCTGTGGATAACTATGTGTATAAAGCTGGGCGGTGAGTGGCCGCGACGTCGGAGCGTCTGAGCCACCACCTTGCAACAGGCGAGGGGCTTGAACGCTTCGGAGGTGTCGGATGAGAGCGCTGACCGGATCCAGAACTGCGAACGCCATGCCCTTCCACGCTAACTGGGACGACCGCTGGCTGCATAGGTCCGAGGGGTGCTGGCGTATCTCGCTACCCCTGGAGTGGCGACGTCTGGTTGTCGAGCACGGCAGCACTCGTCGGTGCAGGCGCCCCATGGT
>NZ_JBFRFD010000003.1:0-27904 GCF_052114645.1 Arthrobacter sp. 2YAF22_2 | reverse complement strand
GCCCTGGAAGCCCGCGACAATCGCGATGTGCCCCTTGTCCAGCGCGGTGCGGATCCGGTGCGGGTCGACGTCGATGATCCGGGCCTTGCCGTGGATGCCGTCGGTGATCATGCCGGCCTGGGATCCGGTGAAGGACTGGGCCGAGGCGCCGTACTTGTTGATCGCCATCGCGAGCAGGGCCATGGAGATACGCTCCCCGGCGGAAAGGAGCATGTCCATTTCCCGGGCCGGGGCGGAGTCGGTCACCTGGGCGGCAAGGTCCAGGAGTTCATCGGTGGTGTCGCCCATGGCCGACACCACGACGACGACCTCGTCGCCCGCGTTGTGGGCGTCGACGACGCGCCGGGCGACCCGCTTGATGCCTTCCGCGTCCGACACGGAGGAACCGCCGAACTTCTTCACCACCAGATGCTTGGTGGCGGCCGGAACCGCCGGCAGCTCCTGCGGCTGCGGTCCGGGGTGGACTTCGGTAGTGGGCAAACTCATGCGCGCACCCTCACTGGATCATCGGGGTTCTGGGCCAAGCAACCAAACGGCGCGACGGCGACTTCTGAGCCAAGTTTATCGCCGCCGGGTGCCCGGCGTTGAATTGTGACCGAATCTCAGCCTTTACGCCGATACCGAGCGCAGGGCCGCCGCGTAGGCTCGGTTGGTCAGTATGCATGCAACGGGCTTGGGGGACAGGTGCGCGGGATATGACAGAAAATCAAGACGAAACGGCTGTGCCGGACCGGCCGCACGGTGTTGGCATCGACGGCATCAGCGCCAGGGCGGTGAGCCGCAGCTTCGGGCAGGTGCACGCCGTCGAGCATATGGACCTTGACGCTCCGGCGGGCAAAGTGACCGCGCTGATCGGGCCCAACGAAGCCGGCAAGACCACACTGCTGCTGATGCTGGCCTCGCTCCTGGCGCCGGACTCCGGCACCATCCTGGTGGAAGGGATTGATCCGCGGCAGCATAGCTTCGAGGTCCGTAGGCGCATCGGCTGGATGCCGGACACCCTGGGCCTCTGGGAGTCCCTGACGGCCCGGGAAATCCTTACCCAAATGGCCCGCTTCTACCAGCTGCCCAAGGCCGGAACTGGCCAGCGCGTCACCGAGATGCTGGACCTGGTCCGGCTGGGTGAGCTGGCGGACCAGCCGGCCCGGGTGCTGTCACGGGGGCAGCAGCAGCGGCTCAGCCTGGCGCGCGCCCTGATCCATGATCCGTCCGTTCTGCTCCTTGACGAGCCGGCGTCCGGGCTGGACCCGGGATCGCGGGTGGCGTTGCGCGTCATGCTGCGCCAACTGGCGGCCCAGGGGAAAGCCATCGTGGTCTCTTCCCATGTCCTCAGTGAGCTGGACGAGATTGCCGACGCCGCGGTGTTTGTGAACCACGGACGGACGGTCCGGCAACAGACCACGGAGGAGGCGGCCGCTTCCGGGCGGCGCTACGCAATCTCAGCCGCCGACGGTGCCGGGCTCGCAGCCAAGCTCACCGAGTTGGGTCTGGCCTTCCGGATCGAGGACGGCCGGAGGCCGGCGGTCAGCCTGCGGTTGTTGAACGACGACGACGCCGCCAGTCTCCTGCGCGACCTGGTGTTGGCCGGGGTTGGGGTCAGGTCCTTCGCCCCGGCAGCCGGCGYCCTGGAAGAGACTTACATGAACCTTGAGGGGGAGCGGAGATGAGTCAGCTGACAGTCAGACCGCAGCGTCCGTCCGGGCCAGGCGTGGGTGCCGGTTACCTAGCGGGAGTCCGGGACGTGGTGGTCCTGGAACTGAAGCAGCGGCTCCGGTCCCGCGGCTGGTACATCATGCTGACGATCTGGTTCATCCTGACCGGCCTGGTTACTTGGCTCACGTGGGCCAGCTGGAACGCCCAGCGCCAGGCCCAGAGGGCCTACTCCGGCATCGCCCCCGCGGATACCGGCGGGCCCGGGTCCATGATCTTCGAGGTCGTCCTGGCCTTCGTCCTTCTTTTCGCGCTGCTAGTGGCGCCTGCACTGTCCGCCAACGCCATCAATGGCGACCGCGCGGGAGGCACCCTGGCCATCCTTCAGGTGACTCTGCTCCGTCGGGGGCAAATCCTCTGGGGCAAGTTCTTCGCGGCCTGGGCGGCCGCACTGGCATTCCTGGTCACCAGTACGCCATTCCTGGCGATCGGAGTGACCCTCGGCGGGATGACGCCGGGCTATGTGGTGGTGGCCCTGTTGATGCTGGCTGTGGAGCTGGGCGTGGTCTCTGCCTTCGGCGTCGGAATTTCTGCGCTCGCCGGCCGGCCGCTGTTTTCCATTGTGGTCACCTACCTGGCGGTGGCCGGGCTGGTGTTCGGGACGCTGATTTCCTTTGGACTGGGCACTGGACTCGCGCAGGGCACCATCATGGCCAGCCAGGCCCAGTACCTCGGCTACACCGCCCAGGGACCCGCCCCTGACCAAACTATGCCGCTGGAGCCGGAGTACACGTGTGCAGGACCAATGCGGGAACAGCCGGCCGTGCACACCGAACGGGTGGCCTGGATGTTGGCAATGAACCCCTACATCGTCGTCGCCGATGCCATCCCGTATCCGGCACGGACCAGCAGCTACGGCAGGTCGCCGGTGGGGGCCATTGAGACCATCAGCCAAGGTGCCCGCTATGCGATGGCGGGTCCTGACCGCACATACCCCTGCGCCAACGGGGAGACCCAGCCGCGGTACCTCGCGYAGTCCACCCCGCTGTGGCCGCTGGGGCTTGGGCTGCAGTTGCTGCTGGCGGGGCTGCTGATGTGGTTGGGCTGGCGCGCCTTGCGCACCCCGGCGCATCGCCTTGCGCGGGGGACGCGCGTCGCCTAACCGGCCGGGGATCAGGTCAGCGCGTTGCGGCGGCCTTCGAAGGCGCGGCCGAGGGTGACCTCGTCCGCGTATTCGAGGTCTCCGCCCACCGGCAGGCCGGAGGCGAGCCGGGTGACGGCGATGCCGATCGACTTGAGCATCCGTGCGAGGTACGTGGCCGTGGCCTCACCCTCGAGGTTGGGGTCGGTGGCGATGATGATTTCCTGGATGGCACCGTCGTTGAGCCGGGTCAGGAGCTCGCGGATCCGCAGTTGCTCCGGCCCGATCCCGGCAATCGGGTTGATGGCGCCGCCGAGCACGTGGTACCGGCCTCGGAAGGAGCGGGTGCGCTCCACCGCCAGGACGTCCTTGGATTCCTCCACGACGCAGATGACGGACGGGTCGCGTCGCGGGTCCCGGCAGATGTTGCACAATTCCTGTTCGGTGACGTTGCCGCAGACTGTGCAGAACTTCACCCGCTCCTTGACGGTGGTGATCGCCTCGACAAGACGCTTCATGTCCTGCGGGTCGGCCTCCAGAATGTGGAAGGCAAGACGTTGGGCGGACTTGGGACCTACACCGGGAAGGCGTCCAAGCTCGTCGATCAGCTCCTGGACTGCACCTTCGTACACGTTTTCCTCGTTCGTTTGGGGGACCGGCAACCGGCATAGCCGCCGAAATGGCTAGAAGCGCGGCGCCAGCGGGCTTCCGTCCAGGGAGCGCTCTTCGAGCAGCTTCCCGCCCAGAATACGCTCGACGGCGGCGCGGCCGAATACGCCCGATTCCTCGATCGTTTCGTCGTCGGCGCTGGGGATGTCCTGTTCGTAGCTCGTGACGGCAACGGCGGCGCGCGCGGGTGCCTTGGCGCGTCCGGCCTCAGCCTCGGGGCTGTTGGACAGGCGCTGGTAGAGACTCTGCCGTCCGGAGCCGGACGGGGCACCAGCCGGGGCAACGACCGGGGCAGCCGTCACTGCGGGGGTGGCCGCCGCCGGGGCGAAGGCGGCCCCGGCGCCGGCCGGGACGAGCTGTGGCACGGGCCTGCCGGCGTCCACGGAAACGGCGTTCCCGGAACCGGATGCGGCCTGGAAGGCGGCGACCGGCTCGGGGATCTGGGCAGCGGCCGGCTCGTAGTGGGGCGGCTCCGGTTCCGGTTCGGGGCTGCGCGGCGCAGGCTCCGGGGAGGCGTGTCGGCCCACGTTCAGTTCGGTGCCGACGCTCCAGACCCCGGGGGACTGCTCGACGGCGCGTGCCCATGGGTCCGCGACGTCGTCCGCGGCGGGCGGTGCTGTGACGGAGGGCCACGATGCGGCGTTGGCTGCGGTGTTGGTTGAGCCGGCGCCCGAACGCGGGCGTGAAGCAGTCCGCGCGGGTGCTGGCGCTGCTTCGGCGGCTGCCAGGAAGGGTGCCGGGGCTGAGGGGTCCCAGTCCATCGGCGGCTCTTCGTCCAGGGGCGGCGCGTCTTCATCTCTCGCGGGACCCCAGTCGTCGTCCGGGTAGGAGTATGAACCGCTGGCATCGGTAGCGTGGCCGGTAGACGCTTCGGCTGACGGTCCGCCTGAAGGGCCGGCCCGCGGAACGGCCGGGGCCGCGGCCGTGACAGACTCGCCGCCCGACGATACGGGTGCCGCAGCGGGCACAGCCGCAGGCGCCGCCGTGCCAATCCCGGGGCCCTCTGCGACACCGTTTTCGGCACTGTTTCCGGCATCGGTTACGGACGTGGACGCGGATTCCGGTGCGGGCGTTGTCCCCGCCGGCGCCAGACCCCATGCGACATCCGCCGAGCTGGCCGGGGCCTCCCGGCTAGCGGGCGCTTTTGGGTTTGGCTCAGAGCTCGCTGGGCTGTTGGCGCCGCCGGCCACGGCGGTGATCTGGCAATCGATGCCGATGGTCTTGTGGATCGCCTGACGCAGATTCTCCGCGTGATCCGCGCGGCCAAAGGCACCGGCCAGTCCGGACGTGCTGAAGGACAGGGTCAGGACCTGGCCTTCGAAGTGACCGACCTGCGCGTTGGGTTCGACCAGCGCCCAGGTGCTGCGCTTGATTTTGGTCAGGGTCTGCAGGATCTCGGGCCAGGCCCGGCGCAGGACCTCGACGTCGGGTCCTGCAGCCGGGGCAGGCGTCGTTGGGGGGACGCTGGCTGCCGGGCGCTCAGCCGGTGCCTGCTCCGGGCGGCCTGCCCGGTTCGGCTCGTCCGCAGGGGCCGGCCGGATCGTCGAAGCGGCTGCGGGGGCCGAGAGTGGGTCGGTTCGTGAGGCGCCGTTCGCGGATGTGGATTCCTCCACCGGCCAGTCGTTGGTGCTGACCCGCGGCGGCGTCAGCGGCGGCCGGTCCGGCTGTGGTTCCTGCGCGGCAGGTGCGGGCGCGGGGCCCGCCGCCGGGACGCCGGTACCCGCGGACCCCGCCCGGACCGCGGTGCCGGCCGGTCGGGTGGCTTCCGGCGCCGTGGCTGTTGCCGGAGCGGCCGCGGGCGCTGCAACCGTCGCTGGTGCTGCCGTTGCGGGCGCCGCGGCGGGGGCTCCGACGTCGTTCCCGCCGTAATTCAGGCGCCGCTCCACGCGGTCGATGCGGGCGGCGATTCCGCGTTCGGCCTGTTCGGAGCTGGGCAGCAAAATCCGGGCACAGAGCAGTTCCAAGTGCAGCCGCGGCGACGTCGCACCGGTCATCTCGGTGAGCGCGGTGTTGGTGACATCCGCCGCGCGGGACAGTTCGGCAGCGCCGAGGTTGTGTGCCTGGTTTTGCATCCGCGCGATCTGGTCCGCGGGCATTCCGCGAAGGATCGATTGGGCACTTTCCGGCATGGCCTGCACGATGATTAGGTCCCGGAATCGTTCCAGCAAGTCCTCGACGAAGCGCCGGGGGTCGTGGCCGGTCTGGATTACTCGGTCCACTGCGCGGAACACGGTGGCCGCGTCGGAGGCGGCAACGGCTTCGACGACGTCGTCCAGCAGGGAGGCGTGCGTGTAGCCAAGCAGGGCCACGGCCAGTTCGTAGTCCAGCCCGTTCGGGCCGGCTCCGGCCATGAGCTGGTCCAGGACCGAGAGCGAGTCGCGCACCGAGCCGCCGCCGGCGCGGATCACGAGCGAGAGCACGCCGGGTGCCACGGGCACGTTCTCTTGCCGGCAGAGCAGCTCCAGGTAGGCCATCAGGGGTTCCGGCGGTACCAGCCGGAAGGGGTAGTGGTGCGTGCGGGACCGGATGGTGCCGATCACCTTGTCCGGCTCCGTGGTGGCGAAGATGAACTTGATGTGTTCCGGCGGCTCTTCGACGATCTTGAGCAGCGCGTTGAAGCCAGCCGAGGTGACCATGTGGGCTTCGTCAATGATGAAGATCTTGTAGCGGTCACGGACCGGGGCGTAGGTGGCCCGTTCGCGTAGATCCCGGGCGTCGTCCACCCCGCCGTGACTGGCCGCGTCAATCTCGATCACATCGAGGGAACCGGAACCGCCGCGCGCCAATTCGACGCAGCTGGGGCAGACGCCGCAAGGGGTGTCGGTGGGGCCTTCGGCGCAGTTCAGACAGCGGGCCAAGATGCGGGCGGACGTCGTTTTGCCGCAGCCCCGCGGGCCCGAAAACAGGTAGGCGTGGTTGACGCGGTTCTTCCGCAGCGCCGTCATAAGCGGCTCCGTGACGTGTTCCTGCCCGATAACATCCGCGAACGAATCGGGGCGGTATCTACGGTAAAGGGCGGTAGTAACAGTCACAGCTAAACCCTACCAATCGGCACAGACATTAAAGACCCCCCATGCACCCGCCAGAGCCCATTTACCCTTGCTACCTTCCGGTCCTGGGGGAGTTCAACAGGATGACGCCACATGAGGGGCCGACGACTAGCTTACCCGACGATCGGGCTTGCCTCGAATCCGCAGGCCGGTGCGGGGGACATGTCCATTTTTGGCGCCCGGGAGTGGGCATAGCGGGGGTATGTCCAGGGTTCGGCGCGGGCGCGGAGCATGTCCCGCGGCGCGGCTCGTGGCGGGTCATGCAGCGGCGTGCAGCGGCATGCAAAGGGGTCGGTTGGCGCGGGGGCATGTCCATTTTTGGCGCCCGGGAGTGGGCATAGTGGGGGTATGTCCAGGGTTCGGCGCGGGCGCGGAGCATGTCCCGCGGCGCGGCTCGGGAGGGCTCAATTGGGCGCAGCCGGGAAGTTCAGGTAGTCTAGTATCTGCTTTTGATTCAGAAGCTACTGGAGAATTCGCCTAGCGGCCTATGGCGCACGCCTGGAACGCGTGTTGGGTTAACGCCCTCGGGGGTTCAAATCCCCCATTCTCCGCGTTTGGCCCCGGTCCTAGGACCGGGGCCCTTTTGCGTCCGGGGCCGGAATAGCACCTCCGCCTGTCCTGCGTGGAACCACCGGGAGGGACCACAAGCACTGACCCAACGCAGCACGCCTCCACGCCGCTCAAGGCCCGGGCTCCACGACCCCGCCAGGCCGGACCCCTAATTCGTGTACCCCAGGCGCCCGAGCCGCCGACGGGCCGCCTGCTCGCTGGGGCCGACCCTGCCGAGGGCAAGATGGACGATGCCGAGGGTGACCTTGGTCGCCAGTTTCACCGGCAGCGGAAACGGGCCGAACCGTGCCGTCCGCAACCCCAGCATGTCCCGGTATTTGGGTTCGAGGCTGGCCACGGCCGCCGCGAACAACACCCGGTACCCGGGCCGGAGAGCCGGGTGGAGCGGGGGATCGCGGATAAAGGCCACGGTCTCGGTGACCTTGTCGCCGGCGCTGAGTTCGCCGTCGTCGTACCAGCGGTCGAGTTGCCGGCGCATCTCCGCTTCGCTCAGCGGCGGGCAGTCCACGCCCATCAGGGTTCCCGCCTGCGCCCATTCGCGCACGTAGGCGTCCGGGCCGCCCGGAATGGGCCTGCCCCAGATCTTGTGCGCGGACAGGAACGCGTCGGTGAAGGCGATGTGCACCCAGCGGAGCAGCTCCGGGTCGTTTGCCGCGTAGGGCCGGAGCGTCCCGTGCCCGTCGAGATAGGTCCCGTGCACCGACTCGTGCAGCCGTAGCACCCAGTCGGATGCGGCCCGGGCCGCGCCGGTAGAACCGTAGGTGACGGTGAAAATCCAGCGGATCGTGCCGGCGAGCCGGCCCAGGGGGTCTTCGCGGAACCGGGAATGGTCGTGGACCCCGGCCAGGGCGCCCGGGTGGAGGGCCTGCATGAGGAGCGCCCGGATGCCCGCAACGATCGTGGGCATGCCCCCGTGCACGGCCCAGACGGCGGACCCGGGAAGGTGGTAGCCCAGGTCGTCGCCTTCCTCGAGGTGGCCCACCCATTCCGGAACGGCATCCCGGGTTCCGGTGAATGTCTGTTTGAGCTCGGCCTGCCATTCCCTAAGGACATTGCGCATACTCCTATTCTTACCCGGCCCGGCCGGGCGTCCTACGTGCTTTCCCGGCGGGGGCTACTGAGATGCCACCCAAGTCGCCGAACGGCACCCTGAGAATGCCGCGAATCCGCCCAAACCCAAGGATTTTGGAGGTTCACAGACCCGGTCGATTGTGTTCCCATAAAGGGTGAGTCCGTTGAGATTGGGGTCTGGCGGACAGATATTGCAGGAGTCACATCGTGGGAAAACACTGGGGAAACTCAACGAGTGAGCAGTCCAAAAAAACGAAGATCGTGGCGCGCGCTCTGGCGGCAACCACGGCCCTGACACTTGCCGTGCTGGTCATCGGGGTCCCGGCCCCCATGGGCACCTCGGCGCGGGAGGCGCCGTTACCGCCGGCTACCGGCTCCGTGGGCCCGGGCTTCCTGGACCCCTTGACCGCCGCGCCGGCCGGTGCGGGAGATTCTGCCGCGGTGACGCCGGATGCGCTGACCGCAGACCGCCGCGCCGTGCTTTCCTTCGCCCGGTCCACGGTCCAGACCGCGTCGAAAGACGGCAAGGCGGAGCTCCGTCTGGCGTCGGCCGGTCTGTCGCGTCCGCCGCACGGCTCCCTGATGGCCCCGCTCGAAACGCTGGTGGAAACGTCGCCCTTCGGCCTGCGCACCAGCCCGCTGACCGGCACCGCGGGAGAGTTCCACTGGGGCCAGGATTTCGCCGCGCCGTGCGGTACCCGGGTTTACTCGGCCGACGCCGGGGTGGTGCGCGCTGTCGGCTGGCACCCCTGGGGCGGCGGCAACCGGGTCGAAATCGACCATGGCAATGGGCTGATCACCACGTACAACCACCTTGAAGGCATCGCCGTCAAGAAGGGTCAAACGGTGGGTGTGGACGAGCTCATCGCCAAGGTGGGCACCACCGGCTCGTCCACCGGCTGCCACCTCCACTTCGAGACGATCCTCAACGGCTCGCACGTCAATCCCCTGGACTGGACCTTCCTGCCCACCCGGCAGGTAGCCCGGCTCGACGACCTGCAGATGGTCAGCTACGCGCCCGGCGCCGGCGCCCAGGGCAGCTCCAGCTCCGACTGGGCAGTCCCGGTGACCGGCGACCCGGCCCCCGCAGTCACTGGAGGGTTGCAGGAAACTCGCGTTCCGACGGCTGCGGGCAGTGCTGCTGCCACCCCACCGCCGGTCGTCGCGGCCATGCCGAAAACGTCGACGCCGAGCTCCACGCCGCCTGCCGCGACGGTTACGGGCGCCACTCCGCCGCCTGCCGCTTCAACTCCGCCGCGCACTGCAACCCCCACGCCTCCGCCGGCAGTCTCACCGACGCCGACGCCGAGCCCCACACCGCCGGCCTCCCCGCCACCCGCCGCAGTCACGCCGACGCCGACCGTGACGCCGGCGCCGACACCCACAACTGCCCCGGCGGTCACGCCGTCGGTGGCACCCGCCGCGCCGGCGCCCAGTGCGTCGGTACCTTCCGTGCCGGCGCCCAGTGCGCCGGCCCCGACCGCGACGGCAGTCCCCTCGGCGATAGCCACCACGAAGCCAACGTCCACCACTGCTCCGGCCGTGACCCCTTCGGCGACCGCGACCGCGCCTGCACCGGCGCCTATTGCGAAGGTAGTCCCCACGGCGACAGCTACCACGAAGCCAGCGGCCACGGCTGCTCCGGCGGTGACACCGACCGCAACCCCCGCGCCCTAATCCTGATCACCCTGGCCACCCATACCGCCGCGTCTTGGGATCGAATTACAGTGTGAAGTGTCCTGCACCCTAGTTCGAGGAAACGCGCCCATGACCTCCCTGCATTCCATCCCCCTGACTCTCAATGACGGCACCGAAACGGACTTTGGCCGGTTCAAGGGCCAGGTGGTACTGGTGGTAAACGTGGCATCCCAGTGCGGATTTACGCCGCAGTATGCCGGCCTCGAAGCCCTCCACAACAAGTTCCGCTCGGATGGCTTCACCGTCCTTGGCGTCCCGTGCAACCAGTTCGCCGGGCAGGAGCCGGGTGCCGACGCGGAAATCGCTGAGTTCTGCGAACGCAATTTTGGCGTGACATTTCCACTGACCACCAAGGCCAACGTCCGCGGCAAGAACCAGCACCCGCTCTACGGCAAGCTGACCAAGTTCAAGAACGGACCGTTGCCGGGGCTCGTGAAATGGAACTTCGAGAAGTTCCTGGTGAACCGCGACGGCGAGATCGTGGCCCGGTTCGCGCCTACCGTCGAGCCCGACGCACCCGAGGTGATCGAGGCGGTCCGGCAGGCGCTCGGCTGAGCACCCGCCTGTCAGCGGCTAAGCCGCGACATTGGCAAGGGGACAACGGGCCCTACCCCAAAACATGCCCAGACCCTAGACTGGCGAAACCCTCCTACGTTTCGGGCCTACCCGCGGCGCAGACGCGCCGGTGGTCGGCAGCGCAGCCGACTCAGGCCCGAGGAGGGAGCATCAGAACGCTTCGTGAATCACAACTGGGCACTCAACATTGGGGTCCGTGAAACCAGGAGGAAAGTGATGACAGGAAACAAGGCCGTTGCCTACAAGGGGCCAGGAAAAGTCGAACTGATCGATATCGACTACCCCACCTTCGAACTCAAAGACGGCCCGGGGGTCAACCCCGCCAACGTGGGCCGCCAGGTACGCCATGGAGTGATCCTCAAAACCGTTGCCACGAACATCTGCGGCTCGGACCAGCACATGGTCCGCGGCCGCACCACCGCCCCCGCCGACCTGGTGCTCGGCCACGAAATCACCGGCGAGGTCGTGGAAGTCGGCCCTGACGTCGAGTTCATCAAAGTGGGGGACATCTGTTCCGTCCCCTTCAACATCGCCTGCGGACGCTGCCGCAACTGCAAGGAACGCAAGACCGGGATCTGCCTGAACGTCAACCCGGACCGGCCGGGCAGCGCCTACGGGTACGTGGACATGGGTGGCTGGGTAGGGGGCCAGGCCAACTACGTGCTGGTTCCGTATGCGGACTGGAACCTGCTGAAGTTCCCGGACAAGGACCAGGCCCTGGAAAAGATCATGGACCTGACGATGTTGTCGGACATCTTCCCGACCGGCTTCCACGGTGCCGTTACCGCAGGGGTCGGCGTGGGTTCAACGGTCTACGTTGCGGGCGCCGGGCCCGTGGGCCTCGCGGCCGCCACGAGCGCCCAACTGTTGGGCGCCGCCGTCGTGATTGTCGGCGACATGAACGAGGACCGGCTCAAGCAGGCACGCAGCTTCGGCTGTGAGACCGTTGATCTGTCTCAGGGCGGGCCGGCCGAGCAGATCGAACAAATCCTCGGCGTTCCCGAAGTCGATTGCGGCGTCGACGCCGTCGGCTTCGAGGCCAAGGGCCACGGCCACGATGCCAAGGAGGCGCCGGCGACGGTGCTGAATTCGCTCATGGAACTCACCTCGGCCGGCGGTGCACTCGGCATCCCCGGACTCTACGTGACCGGCGACCCGGGCGGCGTAGACGAGGCGGCACAGAAGGGGGCGCTGTCGCTAAGCCTGGGCACCGGCTGGGCCAAGTCGCTGAGCTTCACGACCGGGCAGTGTCCGGTGATGAAGTACAACCGCGGTCTCATGATGGCGATCCTGCACGACCGGGTCCACATCGCGAAGAACGTCAACGCCAAGGCGATTTCGCTGGAGGACGCCCCGAAGGGCTACGCCGAGTTCGACGCCGGTGCGGCCACGAAGTACGTGCTCAACCCGAACGGCTACCTGAACTAGCCGGCGCCTAACCGAGTAATCCACCTTCCGGCGGGCGCAGCCGGCATATACCGAGGCAGGTATGTGCCCGCCGGAGTACCCGACTATTGCCCTTTTTCAAACATGCCTACGTGAGTTTGCACCTTGCCGGCCGAATGTCTGATTGGATGGATATTACTGAGAGGGAAGCTGGGGGCTACAGCCCCCACCCAACCAGGAAGGTTTTGCAATGGAGCTCATCGAGGCCGAGCACCCTCGGCCACGCCATTTCCTACTTCACCTGAGTGATCCGCATCTGCTCGGCGGGACGGATCGCCTGCATGGTTTGGTCGACAGCGAGTCCCGGCTCCGGCAACTCTTCGATGAAGTCCGCGCTTCCGGCGCACGCCCCGAGGCCGTGATCTTCACCGGCGATTTGGCGGACCGCGGCGAGGCGGCGGCGTATGCCAAGCTCCGAACCATCGTGGACCCTGCCTGTAAGGCGATGGGCGCCAAAGTCGTTTGGGCGATGGGCAACCACGACAACCGCGCCAACTTCCGGGCCGGGCTGCTGGACCAGCAAGCGGATGATGACCCCGTGGATCACAGCTACTTCATCAACGGCCTGCGCATCATCACGCTCGACACCTCGGTGCCCGGATTCCACCACGGCGAGCTAACCTCCGCGCAACTGGAGTGGCTGGCCGCCGAACTCTCCACCCCGGCGCCGGACGGCACCATTCTGGCCCTCCACCACCCCCCGGTTCCGTCCGTGCTGGACCTTGCCGTGCTGGTCGAACTTCGCGGCCAGGCCGCGCTCGCGGGGGTGCTCCGCAACTCAGACGTGCGAACTATCCTGGGCGGCCATCTGCACTATTCGACGACGGCCATGTTTGCGGGCATCCCGGTTTCGGTCGCCTCGGCCTCCTGCTACACCCAGGATTTGAACGTCCCCGTGGGTGGAAGCCGGGGCCGGGACAGCGGACAGTCCTTCAACCTGGTTCACGTCTACGAGCACACGATCGTGCACTCCGTGGTGCCGCTGGGCGACACCCTGCCCGCGGTGGGCGAGTTCGTCACGGCCGAGGAGGCCCAACATCGGATTACCGCGGCTGGCATCCGCTTTCCGCGGCAGGCCAGGCTTGAGGATCCGGCGAGTGCGCCGGGCCACCGTCGGGTCAGCACGCGGAACTAGCAGCCGGCTGCTCCATCCGCGCTTCTCCCGACGCCAGCTCTTCCGACGCTAGGTTTGCCCGGCCCTTCTGCCCGGTTACTTCTCCCAGGGCGCCTTGATCGGGAAGTACTTTTCCAGAAAGTCCGTCACGAGCTCGGCGCGTTCCTCGGCGGGCACCTCGGGGAAGCTGCCGTCATTGAGGCAGAAGAAATCCATGTTCCGTTTGGACAGCAGCTTGGGCAGGTAGTTCAGGCCGGCGCGGGCCGTCGTGTCCACGTACCGGACCTTGGCTGCCGTCTGGGTTACGGCCCGGCCGGTCAGCAGCGCGTAGTAGTGGTAGAACGAATTCGTCACCGAGATGTTGTCTGCGGCCCTGAACCTGCTGGCCGCCGTCTTCGCGAACTCGGCTGGGAATTCCTGCTCCATCTGGGCCACTACGCTTCGCCTCAGCGGCGCGGCAGTGTGTTCCAGGTGGCGGGTGGTGATCCGACCGAAGCGGTCCCAGAGCAGCTTGCGGTTCACCCGGGCCGCGTTCTCAAAGCCGCTGCGCTCGGCGTCGTTGTCGCCCAACCCGATGCGTGTCTCCGCCTCGATGAACTTGGTGATCCCGCCCGGGGTGAAAAAGATGTCCGGTCCGACGGCCCGGCCGAAGAACATGTCGTCATTGGAATACAGGAAGTGCTCGGACAGGCCCTCGATGTGGTGGAGTTGGCTCTCCACGGCCTGGGAGTTGTGGGTCGGCAGCACCGACGGGTCGGCGAAGAACTCCTCGCTGCGGACGATCGTCACGCCCGGGTGCTCCGCGAGCCAGGACGGCGCGGGCGAGTCGGTTGCGATGAAGATCCGGCGGATCCACGGAGCGAACATGTAGACCGAGCGCAGCGCGTACTTCAACTCGTTGATCTGCCGGAAGCGGGCCTCGTGGTCGTCCCCTTCGCCAACGACGACGCCGGCCATCCGGGCGCGGCGGGCCGCCACGTATTCGGGCGAGCTGCCGTCCACCCAGGAGAACACCAGGTCGACGTCGAAGCTGATGTCGCTGGCATGGTCGGCGAACATGTTTTCGATGGTGGGCCAGGTATGGCCGTAGCGTTCCACGGTGCCGCGGACGGCGTCCTGGGCCAGCAGGGTCCGCCGGGTCAGCGAGTTTTCGATCGGCAGGATTAACTGGTCGCCCTCAAAGCTCCAGAGCTCCAGCTGGACACCGGCCGAAGCGCCGAATTCGAGGCCGCCCTCCGGCTCCACCCGGGGCCGGTACAGCCGGAAGATCCGGCCCTGGCGGTTGGGCGACAGCTCGCCGTCGGCCACCAGCACTGAGGACTTTTTCTTGGCGTCCACGGTCATGGAGTAGAACGGCTCGTCCCGGCAAGCCTCGACCAGGGCGGCACGGAGTTTCCGGCGATATTTCCAGTCCACCGCGATAACGGGTCGGTCGTTGTTCCCGCGGACCAGCAGGTAGTCCAGCTTCGCGTCGGCCAGCACGGAACGCAGGAACAGCAGGTCCTCGACCATGGCCTGGTACGGCGTGCGGTTTTCATTGATCAGCGCGTACCGGCCGTGCCGGCGCACCACGTCGGGGCGCGTCCGGAGCCTGGCGACAGCCGCCGGTGAGGTGACCTCCACATGGGCCGGCGTTTCCTCGCCGGTCTGGCTGCCGTAATAGATCTCATCCTGGATCAATGCTTCTGTAATTTCGATTCTCCGAGCGTTTGAAGGTACGTGGATCTTTACTTGCATGATAACGTGCGGCGCAAAAACGGCCCGGTGACGGAGGCCTCAGCCGGCCAGGGCGTCCCGCCAGTGGTGCAGGAACGCTGCACCGGCGTCGTCGTGGATGACCTCGTCGCCCAGTCCGAGGTCGGCGGCGGTCAGGACCGCGTACGGCTTGACCGGTACGCCGTCGGCGGGGCGGACGTCCACATGTTTGACCTGGTGCTCGTGGTGGTGCAGCCAGTCGGCCATGGCGTAGTCCGTGCGGGAGTCGCCCATTGTCCRCCAGGCCAGGGGGGTGATGCCCTGGGTCGCCAGAAGTTCGACGGCCCGGCTCGCGCCCAGATCCTTGCCCAGCCGGACGGACTCGATGTCGGTGGAGATGATGGTCGGGTCCACGCGGTAGTCGATCTGGTCGTCGCTGTTCGGGGCGTGGTGGTCCAGCCGCACCACCCCCAGGCCGTGGCGCCCCATCAGGTCCATGGCGTCAGCGTCGAACAGTGCCTGCTCGTCAAGGTAATCCGCACTGGAGACGGCGATGTGCTGCTCCACGGAGACCATGGCCCGCTTGGTCTCGTCGTAGAACATGTGCGTGGAGTAGTCCTCAGCAACGAGCCGGCGGACGTCGTCCCCGAACGCCTGCGGGACGGCGAGTTCTCGATCCACGTGGACCGGGCCGGCTCCGGCGGCGGTGTAGCTGAACCACACGGCGCCTTTCTCGCAGATGGCGTGGATGACGAGTCCCGCCGGCATGCCGGCGGCGATCATCGGCTCCATCACCTGCTCGCGGATGAAGGTGTCCGACCGGCCGGTGTTGAAGATGACCGGAATCCCGGCGGCCGCCAGGGCCAGCAGGTCCGCGATGATGCCGGGCTGGACGGTCCGGGTGAGCGGACTCGCCACGGGACCGTCGACGTCGAGCAGCAGGGCCAGTGGCGGGGCCGCGGGCGGCATGGTGGAATTCCCTGGTGCAGTCATGCGTCCATTCTCTCAGCCGGGCCGCTACTTCGCCCGCCCCGGACCGGGCAAGGCCCTGACTCTTCCGGGCGCTGCAGCGAAAGATGGTCACTGTTTGGCCACAACCTTGGCCGCCGTGGCTCCGTTGATTCCCCTGGCCGGGGAACTTCCTTAGGCTTGCATGGTGATCTTCAAAGCTGTGGGCGAGGGACGCCCTTACCCCGACCATGGTTTCACCACGCCCAAGGACTGGGCAGCACTCCCGCCGCGGCCGGTCCGTTTGGACGAACTCGTGACCACCAAGCGAACCTTGGACCTCGAGGCGTTGCTGGCCGAGGACTCAACCTTCTTCGGCGACCTCTTTCCGCACGTGGTGGAGTTCCGCGGCGTGCTGTATCTCGAGGATGGCCTGCACCGGGCGGTCCGCACTGCACTGCACCAGCGCACCGCGATCCACGCCCGTGTGCTGGTGATAAATGGCTAGGAAGCTGAAAGACCCCACCGTTCTGCACGGGCACCACGTCATCACCGGCTCCGATCTGCGGGCCACGTTCGTCGAACAGGACGAGCTGGACAATCCGGTGCGGATGCGGCGGCGCATCCTGCACGGGGTGGTCCTGCTGCTCCTGGTCGGCCTGCTCGCCACAGCCATCGTGGTGGCCCTGGCCATTATGAACGGCCAGATTAAGATTCCGACGGCGGAGCGCAGCACGGCTGCGGCGTCACTGTGCCCGGACGCGTCGTTCGACTACACCCCGCACGACAAGATCCAGCTCAACGTCTATAACTCCACGGGCCGTCCGGGGCTGGCACGGACGGTGGCCGATGAGTTCCTGTCCCGCAAGTTCGTGGTGGGTGCCGTGGGCAACACCCAGTCCGGCTACCGGGGGGTGGCGCTGGTGGTATCCGGCGCCGCCGGCCAGTCCGCGGCCTTCAGCGTCCAACGCAACCTCCCGGGGTCGGATTACGTGCAGGACGGCCGTAATGACCCGAGCGTGGACGTCATCCTCACCGGCGACTTCAAGGCGCTGGCCAAACCGGAACTCGTGGACCAGACGCCGGGCAAGCTCAGCTGCCCGCGGGAAACCCGCCGCGCGGTGGAAGATGCCAAGTTGCCTGTGGTGCCGACGGTCGTGCCGGTCAGCCCCAGCCCCTAAGCTGCCGGACAACTAAGCTGCCGGACACCCCRGCTGCCGTGGCGGCTACGCCGCGCCGCGGAGGGGACGGCCGGCGTCGTCGAACCTGGCTCCGGCGCCCAGCTGGATGAACCGCACCGTCTTGGCCATCCGGGCCTCCGTGTCCGGGTCAGCGCCAGCCCCGTCGCCCCGGGACGCACTCGAGGAAAGGGTGCCGTGGATGAGCTGCGCAAGCTGGGGGATGTCCGCCGCCGGGAGGTAGCCCTGCGCCATCCCGTCGCGCAGTATGTCCTGCAGCAGCAGACTCAATTCGCCCACGTGGTCCGCCAGCTTGGCAAACGACGCGGGAGACAGGACGGCCCCCATGGCCGGCCCGGGAGGCAGGTGGCGCCGGCTCAGGTCGGCCACCTGGGCGCGGACGTAGAGGGCGAGCCGCTCCACGGGGTTCGTCAGGGACGCGAGGGAATCGCGCAGCTCGACGAGGAAGCGCTCGGTCTCATCCAGGGCGTAGGCGATCAGGAGCTCTTCGATGTCCGCGTAGTAGTTGTAGACGGCGGTGCGGCCGATCCGGGCATGCCTGGCGACGTCGGTCATGGTCAGGCCCGGCAGGCCGTGGGTGAAGAGCAGCTCGCCGAACGCGGTCAGGATGCGGCGCTGGGTGTCGGCGCGTTGGGCGGCGTTGCTCGCGGCCGAAATCCTAGGCATACAGACACTTTAGCTCCATCTGTCAGTAAAATGGTTCGACCCTCCAGGCCCAGTCCCAGGTGGGGGCCATATCCTGCACCGATGCAATTTTGCAGTGATGCAATAATGTGTAAAAATTCTTGCAGACCAGAAACCCTTGACGCGCCCTCGGCGGGCACAAAAAGGCTGAAGCCGTTGCAGATGCGGCCGCCGGCGCCAAGCACCGCCCTGACGCCACGCACCGCTGTCTTCCGCTCGACCGCAGATAAAGGAACCTTATGACCAGCCAAGCGGTCCCCGCCCCGGGACGGCCCGAAGAGAAGCAGCACATCGTGCTGCTGTTCGTCGGCCTGATGCTCTCGATGCTCCTGGCGTCGCTTAACCAGACCGTGCTGAGCACGGCGCTGCCCACCATCGTCGGTGAGCTCCACGGCGTCAGCGACATGCTGTGGGTCATCACGGCTTTCATTCTCGCCTCGACCGTGACCATGCCGATCTACGGCAAGCTCGGCGACCTGATGGGACGCAAGTCCCTGCTGATGGCCGCCATCCTGCTGTTCATGATCGGGTCGGTCGTCGGCGGCCTGGCCAACGACATGGGGATGCTGATTGTGGCGCGCGTCATCCAGGGCCTGGGTGGCGGCGGCCTGATGATTCTGTCGCAGGCCGTGATTGCCGACGTCGTTCCGCCGCGGGAGCGCGGCAAGTACATGGGCATGATGGGCGGCGTCTTCGCCATCGCGTCGGTCGCCGGACCGCTGCTGGGCGGCTGGTTCACCGAGGGCCCCGGCTGGCGCTGGGTGTTCTGGATCAACATTCCGCTCGGCCTGCTGGCCCTGGCCGGCGCCCTGTTCTTCCTCAAGCTGCCCAAACACACCGGGAAACCACGGCTGGACCTCGGCGGCATGGTGCTGCTGGCGATTGCCACCACCTGCCTGGTCCTGTTCGCAACCTGGGGCGGCAGCAAATACCAGTGGGGAGACCCGATCATCCTGGGCCTGATCGCCGGCGCCGTCGTCAGCGCCGCGGCGTTCGTCTTCGTGGAGAGCCGGACCGCCGAGCCCATCATTCCCTTGCACCTGTTCAAGGACCTCAACTTCAACCTCGCCACGATCGCCGGGCTCTTTATCGGCGTGGCCATGTTCGGCGCCATCGGCTACCTCCCGACCTATCTGCAGATGGCCTTCAGCGTCAACGCCACCGAATCAGGCCTGCTGATGATCCCGATGATGGGTGCCCTGCTGGTGGCCTCGGTGGTTTCGGGCCAGCTGGTCAGCCGCACCGGCCGCTACAAGTGGATGCCCATTGTTGGCGGCGTCCTGGTCGCCGTCGCCCTGGTGCTGCTCTCCACCCTGAAGCCGGAGGCGCCGCTCTGGGAAATCTGTGCCTACCTCGCCGTGATGGGCCTGGGGCTTGGCCTGAGCATGCAGATCATGGTGCTGATCGTGCAGAACTCCTTCCCGCTGCGGGAGGTGGGCACCGCCACGGCGTCGAACAACTTCTTCCGCCAGATCGGCGCCACCCTGGGCTCAGCCGTCGTCGGCAGCCTGTTCGCCAGCCGGCTGGCCGAACTCCTGCTCCAGCGGCTCCCCGCCGCGGCACAGGGCGGCGGAGCGCCCGGCGGGTCCAACTCGCTGACCCCGGCCGTCGTGGGCAAGTTGCCGGCGCCGCTGAAGGAAGCCATCATCTCCTCCTACAACGACGCGCTGACGCCGATTTTCATCTGGATGGTCCCGCTGGCCCTGGCCGCGGCGCTGCTGATGTGCTTCGTCAAGGAGAAGCCGCTGGCCACCACTGTCGAGCACGACGTACTGTCCGAGTCGATCGCCGAAGGCAACATCCTCATCACCGCGGACGACGCCGACCTGGTCGCCGATGAGGCGGCCGCTTCCGCCGCGGGCGGGCGCCTGTAGTCCCCGGGTAGCCCGCCGCGCGGTAACCCTCACGAAGCAGGAACCCGCCATGGTTGGAACGAGGCAGCAGTCAGGACCTGCGCGGAACCGGCCGCCGGGCCGGGCGCTGCCGCGGCCCAGTCGCGAGCTTAGGACGGCCGGAGCCCGGCCTCACGCGTCGGCCTACTCAGACGGCGCAGCCGTCCGGTCCGCAGGTCCCGCTGTCCTGGCCGTCTGCGCCGGCGTCAACCATCACCAGCGGGTGGCTTTCCTGCCATGCCTGCTCGAGGGCTGCGGTGAAGGTTTCGACGGGCTGGGCGCCGGAGAGCCCAAACTTGCGGTCGATCACGAAGAACGGCACACCGTTGACGCCCAGGGCGCGTGCCTCGGCGAAGTCTTGCCGGACGTCGTCGGCGTATTTTTCCGAGCTGAACAGCTCGTCCAGTTCGGCCGCGTCAATCCCGAGGTCCAGCCCCAGCGAGGTGAGGTAGTCGCGGCTGCCGATGTCGCGGCCATGCTCGAAGTGGTCGCTGAGCAGCCGTTCCTTCGCGGCCGACTGCTTTCCGTGCGCTGCGGCGAGGTGGATCAGCCGGTGGGCCGTGAAGCTGTTGGCAACCACGACGGCGTCGAAACGGTAGTGGAGGCCCTCGCCGCTGGCCTGGGCCGCCACGTGCTCGAACATCCCGGCGACCTGGGCCGGGGCCATGCCCTTGCGGGTGCTCAGGTAGTCCAGCTCGGTGCCGTCATAGTGCTCCGGCAGGCTGGGGTCCAGCTGGAAGCTGCGCCACTGCACCTCGACGGCATCGCGGTGCGGGAAGGCCGCGAGGGCGGTTTCAAAGCGGCGCTTGCCGATGTAGCACCAGGGGCAGGCCACGTCGGACCAGATCTCAATCTTCATGCTGTGGACAACCACACCGGGCCCGGGCTCATTCCCGCGCGACCGGGCGCAGCATGACGTAGTCGTGTTCCACGGTGGTCCCCAGCCTGAACGACTTGGTGCCGACCTTCCGGAAGCCGGACTTCTGGTAAAACCGGATGGCCCGGGCGTTCTGGTTGTTCACGCCGAGCCAGAGGCTTGCCGCGCCCGTGACCGCTGCCGCGGCGATGCTGGCCTGCATCAGTTCGGCCGCCGCGCCCAGGCCGTGGTGGTCCGGGTGGACGTAGCACTTGCTCAGCTCGACCGAAGGCAGAAGGTTCAGTGCCCCGGCAACGTCGGGGTCCTGGACAACGCGGTCCACCAGCAGGCTGTAGCCCCGGAGCTCCCCGGCCTGATCGATCACCAGAACCGTGACCTGCGGATCGGCGAGGTACTCCCGGAAGTTGGTTTCGCTGAGCGTGTTTGCCAGGTGGGCGGCGATGTCCTCCGGCCGGGACTGCGGCGGGCAGGCCAGCGGAAAGGTGACGGCCGCCAAGGCTGCCAGCGGGCCGGCGTCGTCCGCGGTTGCTGTCCGGATCAGGTGGGTCATGCCCAAAATGCTAGCGCGCCGGCCGTGCCGCCGAACATTCGACGGGGTAGGCAACGTACGCGAACCGGGCCGAATCGGGGGACCAGCTGTTGACGTTTAGAGTGCCCTGGCCGCCAAACAGGGTCCAGGTGTGGAGCGGTACGGTCCAGTCCTCGGTTGAAACCGCGATGATTTCAACCGGCAGGTCGGCCGGGTGTCCTTTGGTCCCAGGCGGGAACCGGAGATAGCACGCGAAGCGCCCGTCCGGTGATAGATGCGGGAACCAGTCCACCGCTCCGCTCTCGATCAGGCGTTCAAGACCGGATGCGCCAGGCCGCACGCGGGCGAGCTGGGCGCGGCCGGCCCGTCCGCTGAAGGCTTCCGTATTGAAGTAGAGCCATTCACCGTCCGGGGAATACTCCGGGCCGTCGCTGTGTCCGCGCCCGACGTCGACGAATGCGGAGGCACCCCCGCCAGCCGGCATCGTCATGATCCGGCCCGGGTTTCCGGAGTTGCCGGCCTCGATGCCCACGTACGCCAACTCCTGGCCGTCAGGGCTCACACCGTGAAGGAAACGGAATACGCCGTCGTCCGCGGTGATCCGTGTCGCCGGGCCGCCCTGGAGCGCCGCCCGGTAGATATGGCCGTCGCTGGCCGAGAGATAGATCAGGCCGCCGGGCGCGAGTACGTGGTCGTTGTTCAGATCCGGGATGCCGGAGACGGGGACCTCGCCCAGCGAGCCGGTGCCGAGGTCCAGCCGCCACAGCGACCCTGCCCCGTTGAGGATGAGCGCGGCACCGTCGTGGGTCCAGTTGGGTGCCTCGACGAGCAATTCCCCGGTGGAGAAGACCAGTTCCCGCGCCCCGGTTGCCGCGGAGGCGGTCCAGACCTCGCATCGCTGGTCCGGCAGCAGGACCCGCGGTGCCATGGTGCAGTCCGTCCTTACTGTTTGAACGCGGCGTCGAAGGAGGAGGTCGACGCCGGGAAGTCGAACCGCTTGAGCGCGGCGAGGGCCTCGGGAGCGCCGTGGAGACGGTCCATGCCGGCATCCTCCCACTCCACAGAGATGGGGCCGTCATAGCCGATGGCGGTGAGGGCGCGGAAGGATGCCTCCCACGGCACGTCGCCTCGTCCGGCGGAGACGAAGTCCCAGCCGCGGCGCGGGTCGCCCCAGGGCAGGTGCGAGCCCAGGACGGTGTTCCGGCCGGTCTGGCGGAGCTTGGCGTCCTTGCAGTCCACGTGGTAGATCCGGTCCTTGAAGTCCCAGATGAAGGAGACCGGGTCGACGCCTTGCCACATGAAGTGGGACGGGTCCCAGTTCAGCCCGAAGGCCTCCCGGTGGCCGATCGCCTCGAGGGTCCGGACAGTGGTCCAGTAGTCGTAGGCGATCTCGGAGGGGTGGACTTCGTGGGCGAAGCGGACACCGCATTCGTCGAAGACGTCAAGGATCGGGTTCCACCGGTCCGCGAAGTCCTGGTAGCCGGCCGCGATGACCTTCTCCGGCACGGGCGGGAACATSGCMACRTAYTGCCAGATSGAGGASCCGGTGAASCCSACCACGGTGTCSACGCCSAGCGCCYKSGCGAGSCGGGCGGTGTGCTTCATTTCCTCGGCGGCGCGGGCGCGGACGCCCTCGGGGTCACCATCTCCCCAGACCTTGGCCCCGACGATCGCCTCGTGGCGGAAATCGATCGGGTCGTCGCAGACGGTCTGGCCCTTGAGGTGGTTGGAAATGGCCCAGACCTTAAGGTGGTACTTCTCGAGCACCGCGAGCTTGGACTGGACGTAGCCGGGCTCGTCCCAGMGCCAGGCGTCCAGGTGGTCGCCGGAGACGGCGATTTCCAGGCCGTCGTAGCCCCAGCCGGAGGCCAGGCGCGCGACTTGCTCGAAGGGGAGATCGGCCCACTGGCCGGTGAACAGGGTGTACGGGCGGGGCATTTCAGGCTCCTTCGGTAATGGGGGCGAGTACGGGGGACTGTGCCAGCCCGACGGTGGAGCCGCGTGCCGCCGCGCTCTCCTGAACTGCGGCCAGAATACGCTGGACAGCCAAGCCGTCCTCGAACGACGGCGAGGGCTCGGTTCCGCTGCTTATCGCTGCGAGGAAGTCCCGTGCCTGGTGGGTGAAGGCGTGTTCCCAGCCGAGCACGTGCCCCTGCGGCCACCATGCACTGACATAAGGATGTTCCGGATCGGTCACGAGGATGCGGGTGAATCCCTGTTCGCGGCTCGGCACCGTGCCGTCGAGGAACTGCAGCTCATTGATATTCTCCAGATCGAAATGGAGCGCGCCCCGGCTGCCATACACCTCGATCGACAAAGAATTCTTCTTCCCGAGCGCCACTCGGGACACTTCAATGCTGGCCACGGCACCTCCGGCCAGGGACAGCGTGGCCCAGGCCGCGTCGTCGACCGTCACGGGCTCCGGACCGCCGGAGCCGGGACGCTCTGTGGTGAACGTGTGCAGCCGGCCGGAGACCTCCGTGACCGTGTCACCCAGAAGGAACTGGACCTGGTCGATGGCGTGKGAGGCGATGTCCCCCAGGGCCCCGGATCCGGCGGACTCCTTGCGCAGCCGCCAGGTCATCGGTGCCTGCCCGTCGGCCAGCCAGTCTTGAAGGTAGCTGGCGCGCACCTGCCGGATGGTGCCTAAGCGGCCGACGCTGATCAGTTCCTTGGCCAGGGCCAGGGCGGGGACGCGCCGGTAGGTGTACCCCACCATGGACTGCACGCCGCGGTTGCGGGCCGCCTGTGCGGCCTCGACCATGGCTTCGGCCTCGGCGAGGGTGTTGGCCAACGGTTTTTCCACCAGGACGTGTTTGCCCGCAGCCAGGGCGGCGATGGCGATCTCGGCGTGCAGCCAGCCAGGGGCGCAGATGTCGACGACGTCGATGTCGTCCCGGGCGATCACCTCGCGCCAGTCCGTGGCGGACTCGGTCCAGCCGTATTGCGCGGCGGCGGCCGCGACCCCGGCGGGATCGCGGCCGACGAGGATGCGCCGTTCGAAGGCCGGCCCGTCGAAGTAGCTGGCCACGTTCCGCCACGCGTTCGAATGGGCTTTACCCATGAAGGCGTAGCCGATCATGGCAACGCCGAGGGGCCGGGCGGCTTCGTGATCCAGCATCGGGGGCATCCTAGAGAGTAGCGGCGGTAGGGTCCCAGTCGGCGGGCAGCGGGGGAGCCGCCGACGCAGTACTGGCCAGGTCGATGAACGTCCCGGTCTCGATGGACTCGGCGATCGAGACCATCGCGTCGAGCACGTGGTAGGCCATCTGGCCTTGGGCGCGGTGCGGAACGCCTGCCCGGATGGCGCGGGCCATTTCCAGGACGCCGGTGCCGCGGGAGGACTTCGAGCCGACTGCTGCGATGACCTCCGGCGCCTCCGCGCCGCGGCGCGTCAGCAGGATATCGCCGTCGAACATGTTCGGGTCGGGGAAAGCAATGGTCGCCTCGGTCCCGTTCACCTCGACAAAACCGGCCCGCTGCAGGTTGGAGTCGAAGCTGAAGATGCTCTGCGATGACTCGCCTCCGGCAAACTGGGCGATGGCGCTGACATGGCTGGGCACGGTGACGTCGAATTCCTCGCCCGCTTTGGGGCCGGAACCAATGATGCGCTTCTGCCGGGACGTGGACCCGAAAGCCGCCACCTTGGCGATCGGGCCAAAGGTCTGCACCAGCGTGGTCAGGTAATACGGCCCGATGTCGAAGAGCGGACCCGCACCCTCCTGGAACAGGAAAGCAGGATTCGGGTGCCAGGATTCCGGGCCCGGGGACTGCATCAGCGTCAAGGCGGTCAGCGGAACACCGATTCCGCCTTCGGCGATAATCCGCAGGGCCGTCTGCAGCCCCGCGCCCAGGAACGTGTCAGGCGCGCAGCCCAGGCGGACGCCCGCGGCGTCAGCGGCTTTGAGCAGCGCGAGCCCGCTCTCGCGGTCCAGCGAGAAGGGCTTCTCGCTCCAGACGTGCTTCCCGGCGCCGACGGCAGCGGTGGCAACCTCCACGTGGGCTGCCGGCGTGGTCAGGTTGACGACGATTTCGACGTCGGGATGGGTCAGCGCAGCCTGGACGCCGCCGGAAGCCGGGATGCCGAATTCTGCGGCGCGGGATGCGGCGGCGTCTTCGAACATGTCGGCCACGACGTGGACCACCACGTCCGGAAAGCTTGTCAGGTTGCCGAGGTATTCCTTGCTGATGACGCCGGCGCCAATGATGGCGACGCCGACCGGGCCGGTCCGCGGAGAGCTTGCCGTGGTCACTACTTCCCTGCTTTCAGATACGTCAGCGAATCGCCGACGGCGTCGAAAATGTCCCCGTTGAAATCGTCGAGCTCCACGACGCCGGCCTCGAGGTTTTTGGCAGCGGCGATGATTTCCCTGATCGGCATCTTGCCGGCACCCACGGCGACCTGGTCTTTGTCCACCTTGGTCAACGGGCCGTCCTTGATGTGGATGAAGCGCACCCTGTCACCGAGCCGTTCAAGCAACGCGACCGGCTCCTCGCCGCCGACTGCGGCCCAGTACGTGTCCACCTCGAGGACCACCCGGGGATCCAGATTCTCTGCCAGGACTTCCAGTGCTGACCGGCCGTCGATCCGGTTTTCCAGTTCGAACTCGTGGTTGTGATAGCCGACGGCGATGCCGTATTCGGCGCCCTTGGCGGCTGCCGCGTTCAGCGCCGTGGCTGTCTCTTTGATGTCGGACTCCGTGGTCCACCGGGCGCTGTCGACGTGCGGGTCAATGACCGTCCCGATGCCGAGCTTCTGCGCGGCCTGGAAGATTTCGTCCTGGTCGGCACGGAGCAGCGGGGCATGCCCGGAGGGGGCCGTGAGCCCGTTCGCGACCAGGGCGGCCGCGAGGGCGTCGGCCGTGGCCACGAAGTTGTACGGTTCCACCGCGGTGAAGCCCAGCTCCGCCACGCGTTTAACCGTGCCTTCCAGATCTTTTTCCAAGGGGCCTCGAACGGTGTAAAGCTGAAGGGAGTAAGTCACAGGTTCTCCTGGCGTAGATGCTTTCGGCGCGAGGCCGATCCCGGCAGTTGCTGGCTTGTGCGCGGCGAAGGAATACTACGGACCGCCGCTTCAGCAAAGCTAGAACAGCTTCTGTCGGCAGTCAAGCAAAAGTTGTGCGTCGTCACTCGCCGAAAGGGATTGTGACAGAAATAAGCCCGTCATGCTTACATTGATCCATGTCAATTCCGCCCCTCTCCGAGCTGCAGTCCTCCCGCATTCCCGCGTCTGTCGCGCCCGGGGCCAGTCAGGCCCGAACCGGGGAACTCTTCCAGCTTCTGCGCGACGGGCGGGCCCGTACGCGCGCCGAACTGGCCGAGTTGACCGGTTTGGCAAGGTCGACCATCACCGCCCGGGTTGACGCGCTCAGTTCAGTGGGCCTCATTGGTCCGGCCGGCGAGGCGTTTTCCTCCGGCGGCCGGCCGCCGTCGCGCTTCGCCTTCCAGCCCTCCGCCCGCATAGTCATGGCCGTGGATGTCGGCGCCACGCATATCCTGGTCGCGGCGACGGACTTGAGCGGCCGGGTCCTCAACGAGTCAAGGCTGGAAATCGAGATCTCCGCCGGGCCGAAGGCGGTGCTTGACCTTGTTGTGAAACTCTGCCGCACGCTGTTGTCCGAGACCGGACGGGACGCGCGCGAACTGGCAGGCATCGGGATCGGCTTGCCCGGACCCGTGGAACACTCCAGCGGCAAGCCGGCCAATCCGCCCATCATGCCGGGCTGGGACGGCTTCGATGTGCCGCACTATATTCAGCGCAGTTTTGACACGCACGTCGTCGTCGACAATGACGTGAACATCATGGCGCTGGGGGAGCGGGCGTTCTTCTGGCCCGACGTCGACAGCCTGCTGTTCATCAAAGTTGCGACCGGAATCGGGGCCGGCATTATCAGCGGCGGCCTGCTGCAGCGCGGCGCGGACGGCACCGCGGGCGACATCGGGCACGTCCGGGTACCGCGCGGAGATGGCCTTCTTTGCCGGTGCGGCAACCACGGCTGCCTGGAGGCGCTCGCCTCGGGACCGGCGGTGGCCGCAGCGCTGGCCGCCGAGGGGGTCCCGGCTGTAACCGGTGAGGATGTCCTCCAGCTTGCCCGGAGCGGCAATGTCAAAGCCGTCCAGGCCATGCGCCAGGCCGGCCGTGACCTGGGGGACGTGCTCGCCATCTGCGTAAACCTGCTCAACCCCTCCGTGATCGTGATCGGCGGCGGGTTGGCAGCGGGTGGAGAGTATCTCCTGGCCGGCGTCCGCGAGGTGGTCTACCAGCGCTCCCTCCCGCTGGCTACCGCCAGCCTGCGCATTGTCCAGTCCATGGCAGGCGACCAGGCCGGTGTGCTTGGGGCGAGCCGGATGGTCGTTGATGACGTCCTCTCGCCGGCGAGCATCGAAGCCATGCTGGAGAAGGCCTAAGCGGCCCGGGCGGGTGCCCAAAAATATTTCCATCGTCTGAGACGGAACTTTTGATTGACCATCAACATAGTCAACCTCGAGGTCATCGGCTGGAACGATCTACAGACGCGCATCCAGACGGCCGTCACGTCAGGCCAGGCGCCCGACGTGGTGAACATCGGCAACACGTGGGCGGCATCCCTGCAGTCCACCGGGGCCTTCATGCCGTTCGATGACGCGGCGTTCAAGGCCATCGGCGGCGAGGACAAATTCGTCAAGACCGCGATGGACACCGGCGGGGTTGCCGGCCAGGATCCGACGTCGGTTCCTGTCTACGGGTTGGCCTACGGGCTGTATTACAACAAGGCGATGTTCGCGGCGGCCGGCCTGACGCCCCCGAACAACTGGGAGGACCTGGTCGCTGACGCCAAGAAGCTCACGACCGGTGGTAAGTACGGCTTTGCCCTGGCCGCGGGCAGCTACACCGAGAACGCCCACTTCGCGTTCATCAACGCGGCCCAGAACGGAGCGGATCTCTTCGACAAGGACGGCAAGCCGACGTTCTCCTCGGACGGGGTGGTCAACGGGATCGCGCGGTACCTCGACTTGATGCAGAAGGACAACGTCGTCAACATCGGTAACGCCCAGTACGACAACGGGACCAAGGCAGTGAACGACTTTGCCACCGGCAAGGTAGCCATGATCCTG
>NZ_JBFRFD010000002.1:0-28781 GCF_052114645.1 Arthrobacter sp. 2YAF22_2 | reverse complement strand
AGGCCGGATCCTGCTCCCCGCGTCACGACGGGCGTGCCGGTCTCAAAGGCGATCCGGCAGACAGCCTGGACGTCCTCGATGCTTTGCGCATGCACCGCGGCAACCGGCGTTCCGGCGGACTGGTGACCGGAGCGGTCGCTTCGGTATTGCCCAAGCTCGACGGCGTCGGTGACCACCTTGCCGGGAAGCGCCTGCAACAGCAAGGCTGCGATGTTCAATTCGTGTTCCTTTGCCGGCGTCGTCTAAGCGGGGCGGTGCGGGAGGGCAGGGCGAAAAGCCTGCTGCCGTCCCCGCACCGTTGGTTGGTGGTGGATCACACCCGGGCGCTGTCTGCCGTCGCGCCGACGGCCGGCGTGCGCTTGTCGAAAATGGTGGCTCCGACTTCCTGCTCTGCCTGGTTGCTGATGCTCAGATCGATCCCCTTGCGTTCCCGGATCACCAGCACGGCTCCGGTGGAAACCAGGCCGACAACCATCAGGTAAACGGAGACGGAGGTGGTTGTCCCGGTGGCTTGGACCAGGGCGGTGGCGATGGTCGGGGCGAACGCGCCGCCGAGGATGGAACCCAGTGCGTACGAGATGGCCACGCCGGAGAACCTGATGGACGCCGGGAACAGTTCGCTGTAGAGGGCGGCCTGCGGTCCGTAGGTCAGGCCGAGCCCGACCGTCAGCAGGACGAGGCCCACGAGCAGCGCCCAGACGTTGCCGGTATTCACCAGCCAGAACAGCGGGAAGACCGCGGCGAGCAGGCTGGCGTAGCCGATGAGGTAGGTCTTCTTCCGGCCGATGCTGTCGGCCAGGAACCCGGCAACCAGGGTAAAGATCAACCAGGTGAAGGCGGAGACGGTCACGGCCAGCAGCACTTCCGTACGGTCCATGGCCAGGCCCTTGGGGTTCGTGGAGTAGTTGAGCACGTAACCTCCGGTGGTCATGTAGCCGGCAGCGTTGTTGCCCGCGAAGACCAGGGCGGCGATGATGACCAGCAGCCAGTGCTTCTTGAACAGCTCCACGATCGGGACGCGGGTCTGCTGCTTCTTCTGCACGATTTCCTCGAAGACCGGGCTTTCTTCGACGCTGCGGCGGACGATGAAGCCGACGATGATCAGGACGAAGCTGAGCAGGAAGGGAACGCGCCAGCCCCACTCGGCAAAGGCGGCGCCGGGCGAGACCACACCGGACATCAGGGCCAGGATGCCGGAGGCGAGGATCATGCCCAGCGGGACGCCGAGCTGCGGGAAGGAGCCGAAGAGGCCGCGCTTGCCGCGGGGAGCGTGCTCAACTGCCATCAGCACGGCACYGCCCCATTCGCCGCCCGCGGAAACGCCCTGCAGGATGCGCAGCGTCAGCAACAGGATCGGGGCGATCACGCCCGCCGTCTCGTAGGTGGGCAGCACGCCGATCAGGGTGGTCGCTGCGCCCATGAGGACCAGGGTGAGCACCAGCATGGCGCGGCGTCCCAGGCGGTCGCCGAAGTGTCCGGCCAGGAAGGCGCCGAGCGGCCGGAAAAGGAAGCTCAGGCCGATCGAGGCGAAGGAGAGCAGGATGCCGATGTCATTCCCGGCCGGTTCGAAGAAGAGCTTGGCGAAGACCAGGCCCGCTGCGTTGGCATAGATGAAGAAGTCGTACCACTCGATGGTGGTGCCGATGATGGTAGCGAATGCTACCCGCCGGTTCTCCTTCGCAGTACTGCGCTGCGGATGCGACAGGGTGCTCATATTTTTCCTTCGCTTCAGTCCGAGCACGACAATGTGGCCCGGTAAAGGTGGACATGCAGGGATGATCAAGACTCGTTATACATGAAACCGTATATGATCCATCATTGTAGCTGTGATGCAGGTCATGTCAAAAGGCGTCCGCGCGGAAGGTTGGCATCGCAGCCGCGGGGGCTTGACGGACGCCCAGAAGGTATGCATAATTTCGTATACGATTTTGTACTGGTTGAGGAGAAGCTTTGGAACAGGTCAATGACGCCACGCTGGCCGCGGCCCGCAAGGTCATCGCGGTGCACATTAACTACCCCAGCCGGGCTGCCCAGCGCGGCCGTACCCCGGCGCAGCCCTCCTACTTCCTGAAGCCGTCGTCCTCCCTGGCAGTCGGCTCGGCTGCCGCCCCTTCCACGGTGGAGCGTCCGGCCGGCTGCGAACTGCTTGGTTATGAAGGCGAGATCGCCCTGGTTATCGGCAAACCCGCCCGCCGCGTGGGCGTCGAGGACGCCTGGAGCCACGTCCGATGGGTGACGGCCAGCAACGACCTCGGCGTCTACGACCTCCGCTACGCGGACAAGGGATCCAACCTCCGCTCCAAGGGCGGCGACGGTTTTACTCCGGTCGGCCCGGGTCTGATCGATGCCGATACCGTCGACCCCGCCGCGCTCCGTGTCCGCACCTGGCACAACGGCGAGCTTGTCCAGGACGACACCACGGCGGACCTGCTGTTCCCCTTCGCGCGGCTGGTCGCTGACCTCTCGCAGTTGCTCACCCTCGAAGAGGGCGACATCATCCTGACCGGCACTCCGGCCGGCGCCTCCGTCGCCCAGCCGGGCGACGTCGTCGAAGTTGAAGTAAGCACAGTTGAAGCCAGCACGACGCCGGCCGGCGGCGACGCCGCGCACAGCACGGGGCGGCTGGTCACCCGGGTGGCGGAAGGCGCGTCGCCGTTCGCGGAGTTCGGCGCGCAGCCCAAAACCGATGACCTGCAACGGGAGGAAGCCTACGGCTCCCGCGAAGCCGCTGGCCTGCCGGCCCCGGCGCCCGCGGCCCTGTCCCCGGAACTGAAAGCCAAGCTGGAGAGCGTGTGCACCGCCACCCTGTCCTCCCAGCTGCGCAAGCGCGGCCTGGACAACGTAAGCATCGACGGACTGACATCCACGCGGCCGGACCGGCGCATCGTGGGACTGGCCCGGACCCTGCGCTACGTGCCCAACCGCGAGGACCTTTTCAAGGCCCACGGCGGCGGGTTCAACGCCCAGAAGCAGGCCATCGACTCAGTCAACGAAGGTGAAATCCTCGTGATGGAGGCCCGCGGCGAAAAGGGCACCGGCACCATCGGCGACATCCTGGCGCTCCGCGCSCAGGTCCGYGGCGCCGCSGCCATCATCACCGACGGCGGCGTSCGSGACTTCTCGGCCGTGGCGGCCATGGACATGCCCACCTACTATTCCAACCCGCACCCCGCCGTCCTGGGCCGCCGGCACATCCCGTGGGACACGGACATCACAATCGCCTGCGGCGGCACCACCGTGCAGCCCGGAGATATCATCGTGGCCGACGCCGACGGCATCCTGGTGATCCCGCCGGCCCTGGCCGAAGAGCTCGCCAACGATTCCATCGCCCAGGAGCGCGAGGAGGTCTTCATCGCGGAGATGGTGCAGCAGGGCCACAGCGTGGACGGCCTGTACCCGCTCAACGCCGAATGGCGCACCAGGTACCAGGAATGGGCGGCGTCCGCGGATGCCGGACAGCCCGATGAGTGAGGACGCGGCGGCCTCCGGCAGCAAGTCCGAACGGGCCTATTCGGTCATCAAGGCGCACATTCTCGAGGGCGATTATTCCCCGGGCTACCGGCTGGTGCTTGCCAAAATCGGGGAGGAGCTGGGCGTCAGCGCCGTCCCGGTCCGGGAGGCCATCCGCCGGCTTGAGGCCGAGGGGCTGGTGACGTTCGAGCGGAACGTCGGCGCGACGGTCGCCAGCATCGACCCCGTCCAGTACCTCTACACGATGCAGACGCTCAGCATCGTCGAAGGCGCCGCCACGGCGCTCTCGGCGCCACTGATCGGGGCGGCCGACGTGGCCCGCGCCCGCGAAGTGAACGAGCGGATGCGTGAATGCCTGGAACACTTCGACCCCGTCCGCTTCACCAGGCTGAACCAGGACTTCCACAGCGTCCTGTTCGAGCACTGCCCCAATCCCCACATCCTGGACCTGGTGCACCGGGGCTGGAACCGGCTCGGCTCGCTGCGGTCGTCCACGTTCCGCTTCGTCCCCGGCCGGGCGCACGAATCGGTGGAGGAGCACGAGGCGATCCTCCGCCTGATCGAGACCGGTGCCGACGCAGACTCCATTGAAAAGGCGGCCCGCCGCCACCGCAGCGCCACCCTGGACGCCTACCTCGCCCAGGCCCCCTCGCTCCCTCAGCCAACGCCCGCGTTGCACTAGTCGCAAAGGAAACAACAATGACGTTCACCTCCGAATCCACCCGGACGCACTATGTTCCGCAGGACCTGCCCACCCACATCCAGCACTACATCAACGGCGAATTCGTTGACTCCGTGGGCGGGAAGACCTTCGATGTCCTGGACCCGGTGTCCAACACCAACTACGCCACCGCCGCCGCGGGCCAGAAAGAGGACATCGACCTGGCCGTCGCCGCGGCCCGCGAGGCGTTCGTCAACGGCCCGTGGCCGAAGATGAAGCCGCGCGAGCGTGCCCGCGTCCTGAACCGGATCGCCGACGCCGTCGAAGCCCAGGAAGCGCGCCTGGCCGAGCTGGAGACCTTCGACACCGGCCTGCCGATCACCCAGGCCAAGGGCCAGGCGCTCCGCGCCGCGGAGAACTTCCGCTTCTTCGCCGACCTGATCGTGGCCCAGTTCGACGACGCCATGAAGGTCCCCGGTGCGCAGATCAACTACGTGAACCGCAAGCCGATCGGCGTCGCCGGCCTTATCACGCCGTGGAACACGCCGTTCATGCTGGAGTCCTGGAAGCTGGCCCCCGCGCTGGCCACCGGGAACACCGTGGTGCTCAAACCGGCCGAATTCACTCCGCTCTCCGCCTCCCTCTGGGCCACCATCTTCAAGGACGCCGGGCTGCCCGACGGCGTCTTCAACCTCGTCAACGGCCTCGGCGAGGAAGCCGGCGACGCCCTCGTCAAGCACCCGGACGTGCCGCTGATCTCCTTCACCGGGGAAACCACCACGGGCCAGACGATCTTCCGCAACGCCGCGGCCAACCTCAAGGGCCTGTCGATGGAACTGGGCGGCAAGTCCCCGTGCGTCGTGTTCGCCGACGCCGACCTCGACGCTGCGATCGACTCCGCCCTCTTCGGCGTCTTCTCGCTCAACGGGGAACGCTGCACCGCCGGCTCTCGCATCCTGGTGGAGCGCGCCGTGTACGAGGAATTCTGTGAGAAGTACGCGGCCCGCGCCAAGAACATCGTGGTAGGGGACCCGCACGACCCCAAGACCGAGGTCGGCGCGCTGGTCCACCCGGAGCACTACGACAAGGTGGCCTCCTACGTGGAGATCGGCAAGTCCGAAGGCCGGCTGCTCGCCGGCGGCGGCCGCCCTGACCACCTGCCCGAGGGCAACTACATCGCCCCCACCGTCTTCGCGGACGTCTCCCCGGACGCGCGGATCTTCCAGGAGGAGATCTTCGGCCCCGTCGTCGCGATCACCCCGTTCGATTCCGACGAGGAGGCCCTCGCCCTGGCGAACAACACCAAGTACGGCCTCGCCGCCTACATCTGGACGCAGAACCTGACCCGCGCCCACAACTTCTCCCAGAACGTCGAGGCCGGCATGGTGTGGCTCAACAGCCACAACGTCCGCGATCTCCGCACCCCCTTCGGCGGGGTCAAGGCCTCCGGCCTGGGCCACGAGGGCGGCTACCGCTCCATCGACTTCTACACCGACCAGCAGGCCGTGCACATCACCCTCGGCACGGTACACACCCCCAAATTCGGCGCCTGAGCGTCTTCCGATAGCCCCTTTCGACGAAGAGAGAGTCCCATGAACAACGTCATTCCCAAGCCCTCCGTCCCCGCACCCGACATCGTCCGCTGCGCCTACATGGAGATCGTCGTCACCGACCTCGCCAAGTCCCGCGAGTTCTACGTTGACCTCCTCGGCCTGCACGTCACCGAGGAAGACGAGAACAATATCTACCTGCGCTCCTTCGAGGAGTTCATCCACCACAACCTGGTCCTGCGCAAGGGCCCCATCGCCGCCGTCGCCGCCTTCGCCTACCGGGTGAAGTCCCCCGCCGAAGTCGACGCCGCCGAGGCGTACTACAAGGAACTGGGCTGCCGCACCGAACGCCGCAAGGAAGGCTTCACCAAGGGCATCGGCGACTCCGTCCGCGTSGARGAYCCSCTGGGCTTCCCGTACGAGTTCTTCTACGAMRYYGAGCACGTSGAGCGCCTCACCCAGCGCTACGACCTCTACWSCGCYGGWGAACTGGTCCGCCTSGACCACTTCAACCAGGTCACCCCGGACGTTCCCCGCGGCCGCAAGTACCTCGAGGACCTGGGCTTCCGGGTCTCCGAGGATATCAAGGACTCCGACGGCGTCACCTACGCGGCCTGGATGCACCGCAAGCAGACCGTGCACGACACCGCCCTGACCGGTGGCGACGGACCCCGCATGCACCACGTCGCCTTCGCCACGCACGAAAAGCACAACATCATCCAGATCTGCGACAAGATGGGCGCCCTGCGGATTTCGGACCGGATCGAACGCGGTCCCGGCCGGCACGGCGTGTCCAACGCCTTCTACCTCTACATCCTGGACCCGGACGGCCACCGGATCGAGATCTACACCCAGGACTACTACACCGGCGACCCGGACAACCCCACCATCACCTGGGACGTGCACGACAACCAGCGGCGCGACTGGTGGGGCAACCCCGTGGTCCCGTCCTGGTACACCGAGGCCTCCCTGGTGCTGGACCTTGACGGCAATCCCCAGCCCCTGGTCCTCCGCACCGACAGCAGCGAGATGGCCGTCACCATCGGAGCCGACGGCTTCGCCTACACCCGCGAACCCGGCAACGAACGCGGTTTCAAGCTCGGCGCCCAGGTCTAGGCCATGCTGGACCCGACAACGATCGAGGAGATCGCGGACGAATTGCTGGAGGCCGGCCGCAGCCGGACGCCGGTGCCCCGCCTCACCGCCCGCTACCCGGGCATGACCGTGGAGGATTCCTACGCCGTCCAGCGGTTGTGGCGCCGCCGCAACGAGGCCGCAGGCCGGACACTGGTAGGACGCAAGATCGGCCTGACGTCCAAGGTGATGCAGGCGGCCACCGGCATCACCGAACCGGACTACGGTGCCATCTTCGATGACATGGTGCTGGAAACGGGCTGCTCGGTGGAGTGGGACCGGTACACGCACCCGCGGGTGGAGGTGGAACTGGCGTTCGTGCTGAAGAAGGACCTCGCCGGGCCCGGCTGCACCATCTTCGACGTGCTCAACGCGACCGATTATGTGGTTCCGGCCCTGGAGATCCTGGACTCCAGGATCGAGATGGAGGGCCGGACCATCGTGGACACCATCGCGGACAACGCTGCGATGGGCGCCATGGTGGTGGGCGGACGTCCGGTGAAGCCCGACGCCGTCGATCTGCGCTGGGTTTCCGCCATCCTCTACAAGAACCAGACCGTGGAGGAAACCGGTGTGGCCGCCGGCGTCCTGGACCACCCGGCCGCCGGCGTCCACTGGCTGGCCAACAAGATCGCCGCCCACGGCGACGGCATGAAGGCCGGCGACATCATCCTGGCCGGTTCCTTCACCCGCCCCATGTGGGTCGCCAAGGGCGACACCGCCCACGCCGATTACGGACCGCTAGGAGTCGTGACATGCCGCTTCGAGTAGAACCCGGGAACACCGTTTACGGGAACACCTTCCGGGATGCCCTGGCCGGCTCCAGTCGTCCGCTGGCCGGAATGTGGGTCTGTTCCGGCAGCCCCCTGGTGGCCGAACTGTGCGCCGGCTCGGGCCTGGACTGGCTCCTGATCGACGCCGAGCACAGCCCCAACGGGCTCGAATCCATCCTCGCCCAGTTGCAGGCGGTCAACGGCTACCCGGTCCACGCGCTGGTCCGGCCGCCGGTCAATGACACCGTCGTGATCAAGCAGTACCTGGACCTCGGAGTGCAGAACCTGCTGGTACCCATGGTGAACTCGGCCGCCGAGGCCGAGGCCGCCGTGGCCGCCACCCGCTACCCGCCCCAGGGCGTTCGCGGCGTCGGCTCGGCGCTGGCCCGCGCGGCCCGCTGGAACCGGATTCCGGACTACCTGGCCCGGGCATCGGAAACCGTCAGCGTGAGTGTCCAGATCGAGTCCGTTGCCGCCGTCGAGGCCGTGGCGGACATCCTGGCGGTGGACGGCGTGGACAGCATCTTCCTGGGCCCCTCCGACCTCGCCGCCTCGCTGGGGGTGCTCGGCCAGCAAGAGCACCCCCGGGTGCGGGCCGCCGTCGAACACTGCCTCGCGGCGGCCAGGGCAGCCGGTAAGCCGGCCGGCGTGAACGCCTTCAACCCGACGACGGCCCGCGCGTATCTCGCGGCCGGCGCCGCCTTCGTGCTGGTGGGGGCCGATGTCGCCATCCTGGCGCGCAGCTCGGAGGCGCTTGCCGCCGAGTACATCGGGGTCAACGGCGCGGCCGGCGACGGCGACACCCCCGCGAGCTACTGAACCTTCCGCTGCAATCTCTAAGGACTTATCCATGACTGTTTCAGCCGCCCCGGCCCCTGAAATTTCCCCCGGCATCACCCCTGCCACTGAGAAGGCGCTGATCGCGTCGGTCCCCGCCGGCCTGCTCATCAACGGACAGTGGCGGGACGCGTCCGACGGCGGCACGTTCGACGTCCACGATCCGGCCACCGGCGAGGTACTCGCCACCCTCGCGTCGGCCACCAGCGAGGACGCCCTGGCCGCCCTCGACGCCGCGGACAAGGCCCAGGCCGCCTGGGCCCGGACCGCGCCCCGGGACCGCGCGGAAATCCTGCGCCGTGCCTTCGACCTGGTGACCGAACGCGCCGACGACTTCGCGCTGCTCATGACGCTGGAAATGGGCAAGCCGCTGGCCGAAGCCCGTGGCGAAGTCAGCTACGGCGCCGAGTTCCTGCGCTGGTTCTCCGAAGAGACCGTGCGCGACTACGGCCGCTACCTGAGCACCCCGGAAGGCAAGAACAAGATCCTGGTGCAGCACAAGCCGGTGGGGCCGTGCCTGCTGATTACCCCCTGGAACTTCCCGCTCGCCATGGCCACCCGCAAGGTGGCGCCCGCCATCGCCGCAGGCTGCACCATGGTCCTCAAGCCGGCCAAGCTCACCCCGCTGACCGCCCAGTACTTCGCGCAGACCATGCTCGACGCCGGGCTCCCGGCGGGCGTCCTCAACGTGGTGGCCTCGTCCAGCGCGGCCGGCATCTCCGGCCCGCTGCTCGCGGATCCGCGGCTGCGGAAAGTGTCCTTCACCGGCTCCACCGCCGTGGGCAAGCGGCTCATGGCTGACGCCGCGCAGAACGTCCTGCGCACCTCGATGGAACTGGGCGGCAACGCGCCGTTCATCGTCTTCGCGGACGCCGACCTGGACAAAGCCGTGGAAGGCGCCATGGCCGCCAAGATGCGCAATATGGGCGAGGCCTGCACCGCCGCCAACCGGTTCCTGGTCCAGGAATCCGTGGCAGCCGAGTTCACCGCCAGGTTCGCCGCAGCCATGGCAGCCCTCAGCGTGGGCCGGGGAACCGAGGCGGCAACGAAGGTAGGGCCGCTCATCGATGCCGTCGCCCGCGATGACGTCCACGCGCTGGTGAGCGCCGCCATCGACGCCGGTGCCACGGCCGTCACCGGCGGTGCGCCGGCCGAGGGCGCAGGCTACTTCTACCCGCCCACCGTGCTCGCCAACGTACCCAACGATGCCGCCATCCTCGGCCAGGAGATTTTCGGCCCGGTGGCACCGGTGACCACGTTCGGCACCGAAGCGGACGCCATCCGGCTGGCCAACGCCAGCGAGTACGGCCTGGCCTCCTACGTCTACAGCCGGGACTTCAACCGGCTGCTGCGCGTCGCCGAACAGATCGAATTCGGCATGGTCGGTTTCAACGCCGGTGTGATCTCCAACGCCGCAGCACCCTTCGGCGGCGTCAAGCACTCCGGCCTGGGYCGCGAAGGCGGCTCCGAAGGCATCGCCGAATACACCACCACCCAGTACATCGGCATCGCCGATCCCTGGGCCGACCACGCCAACTAACAACGGAAACATGCTCGAGGCCAGGACGCCACGTTCTACCATCGAGTACCCAATTCGGCATAGTGCCGCACAAAGAAGTGAGGAAAGCCCGTGCAGTTCCACCACTACGGATACGTATCCGGTGACCCGCGAGTCCAGCCGGCAGCCGGCGTCGGCATTGACCGGCCCGCCCAACTTCCCGACGAGGTTGACGTGCTCATTGTGGGCACCGGGCCGGCGGGCGTTGTGGCAGCGGCGCAGCTGTCCCAGTTCCCCGGTGTCACGACCCGGATCGTGGAGCGCCGCGGGGGCCGGCTCGCCATCGGCCAGGCAGACGGCATCCAGGCCCGCAGCGTCGAGACGTTCCAGGCCTTCGGCTTCGCCGAGCGGATCATCGCCGAGGCGTACCGCATCACGGAGATGGCGTTCTGGAAGCCGGACCCCGCCGACCCCTCCCGCATCGTCCGTGCCGCCCGGACCCTCGACGACCCGGCCGGGATCAGCGAGTTCCCGCACCTCATTGTCAACCAGGCCCGCGTCCTGGACTACTTTGCCGAGGTCATGGCCAATGCCCCCACCCGGATGACTCCGGACTACGGCTATGAGTTCCGCGGCCTCGAGGTGGGCGAGGGGGAGTACCCCGTCAGTGTGACGCTCGCGCACACGGTCGGCCCGGATGAGGGCCGGGAACGCGTAATCCGGGCCAAGTACGTCGTGGGCGCGGACGGTGCCCGGAGCAAGGTGCGGGACTCGATCGGCTGCACCCTGGCCGGCGACCAGGCGAACCACGCCTGGGGCGTCATGGACGTCCTCGCCAACACCGACTTCCCCGACATCCGCACCAAATGCGCGATCACGTCGGGCACGGGCGGCAGCATTCTGCTGATCCCCCGTGAAGGCGGGCACCTCTTCCGCATGTACGTCGACCTTGGCGTGGTCCCGGAGACGGACGCCGGCGCAGTGCGCAGCACCAGCATCGAGCAGATCATCGCCAAGGCCAACGACATCATCCACCCCTACACACTGGACGTGCGCAACGTCGCCTGGCACAGCGTGTACGAGGTGGCGCACCGACTCACAGACCGGTTCGACGACGTCCTCCCGGACCAGCTCGGCTCCCGTTCGCCGCGGGTGTTCATCACCGGCGATGCCTGCCACACCCACAGCGCCAAGGCCGGTCAGGGCATGAACGTCTCCATGCAGGACGGCTTCAACATTGGCTGGAAACTCGGTCATGTGCTGGAGGGCCGCAGCCCGGAAACCCTGTTGTCCACCTACTCGGCCGAGCGCCAGGTCGTCGCGAAGAACCTCATCGACTTCGACAAGGAATGGTCGACGCTGATGGCGAAGAAGCCGGAGGAGTTCGAAAACCCGTCCGAGCTGGAGGACTTTTATGTCAGCACGGCCGAGTTCCCCGCCGGCTTTATGACCCAGTACGCCCCCTCCATGCTTATCGGCGAACCGGTTCACCAAGGGCTCGCCACCGGGTTCCCCATCGGCAAGCGCTTCAAGTCCGCTTCCGTCGTGCGGGTCTGCGACACGAACCCGCTGCAGCTCGGTCACCAGGCCAAGGCGGACGGGCGGTGGCGGATCTACGTCTTCGCTGATCCTGCCGCGGCCGGTGCGCCCTCACCCACCACTGATCTGGCCGCCTGGCTGGAGAACGCGCCCGACTCCCCGCTCGCCGCCACCCGCGACGGCGCCGACCGCGACGCGTGGTTCGACGTGAAGGTGATCTACCAGCAGGACCACACCAGTGTCGACATCGGCGCCGTTCCGGCGGTCTTCAAGCCGCAGGTGGGTCCGTTCCAGCTGACCTACCTGGAGAAGGTGTACGCCACGAATCCGACAGCGGACATCTTCGAGCTGCGCGGCCTGGACCGCGGCGGCGTCGTCGTCGTCGTACGTCCGGACCAGTACGTGGCCAACGTCCTGCCCCTGACCGCGACGGCCGAACTTGGCGCATTCTTCGCGGCACTCCTGCCGGCCGCGGGGCACCGGACGGTATAGCGACGGACGGCCGCGCCTTTAGGGAGGCGCGGCCTAGCCGCGGCTCCACCGGCCGGGCAGTCGGCGTAGCTTCCACAGGATCATCCAGAGTCCGACGCCGACCGGGATCACGGCGAGTGCGAACATGGTTTCCCGCAGCGGTTTCTCCACGGGGTTGGGCCGGGGGAGTGGCAACACTGGCAGGAGAGCCTGGCGGTGTTCCGAAGAATCCGGCCAAGGCGCCCCGTCCGGCCAGCGCTGGCTGTATTGCGGCTCGGTCCGGCCCAAGGATCCGGATTTTTTTCTGGCGTCAAAATCAGCGCGCTCTGTCATCATTCCCCCAAATGAGATGAGTGTTCCGGCCAATTGTGGGCCGGTAGCCCGCTCAGTCTCGCATAACCCGGCAGGAAAACCCTGCTGCGCGCGGCATTGTTTCGGTCCGGCCCCAGCTAGGGCCGGGCATCATTCCCCGAATCAGCCTGCGTCGAGATTGAAATGGTGACGCCTTCCTCGTCGTCGCGGATCATCAGCTGAAGGGGCCGGTCCACGAGACTGGTGTGCCGGTTTTCGCTGTCCTCCGGGGCGAGTTGCTCCGCCAGCCGGGTAAGGGCCAGTGCCATTGCCCTGCCCCAGTCGTGGGGGTCCCTGCTCGACGCTTCAGCCTCGGCTGAGTAGTTTTCCTCTGGTCCGGTCATATGGTTTCGCCTTCCCGTCTGGAACGCGGCCGGCCCGGTCAATCCGGAAGGCCTCCGGCCGGGCCGGTACGCTTCAGTCCCTGAACATGGCCAGTGTAGTGACCGGCCGGACAGTGCGTCCATGATTGCCTGCCCTGCGGCGCGAGTAAATTCCGCCGGCCCCGATAGGATTTCCTGCGGGACACCTCCCGCCCACGTGTACGAAWGGCGCCATGCCAAAGAACAATGCCGCGCAGGAATCCACCGACCAGCCCAAGCGCGCCGCCGTGATCATCAATCCGATGAAATCTTCCGGCAAGGATTTCAAGGCCGCGTTCTACCGGCTCTGCGAAACCGAAAACTGGGCCGAGCCGCTCTGGCTGGAGACCACGGCCGAGGACACCGGCATGGGCCAGGCGCGCGAAGCGCTTGAAGCCGGGGTCGACGTCGTGATCGCCGCCGGCGGCGACGGGACCGTCCGGTGCGTGGCAGAGGTCCTCGCGGGCACCGGGACGCCGATGGGCCTGGTCCCACTGGGCACCGGCAACCTGCTGGCCCGGAACGTGGGCGTCGATATCACCGACCCCGTGGCGGCCAGTTATGACGTCCTGAACGGTACGGACATCAAGGTGGACGTGGTGAAGGCAAGCCTGGACCACACCGAGGAGGAGCAGCTTTTCCTGGTCATGGCCGGCCTTGGCTACGACGCGGCCATCATGGCGAACACCGTCGACGAGCTCAAAGACCGCGTGGGCTGGCTCGCCTACGTGGAGGCCGGCATCCGGCACCTGCCCGGCAAACCGGTGAGGGCGCAGATCAGCATGGATGGACAGCACCCGGTCCGGCGGCGGGTCCGCAGCGTGATGGTCGGCAACTGCGGCCAGATCACCGGAGGCGTGGAAGTCTTCCCCGACGCCAGGCTCGATGACAACATTCTCGACGTCCTGATCCTGGCGCCCGAGGGCAAACTGGGCTGGTTCAGCGTGCTCGCCGGGATGTTCGGTCGGAAGAACGGCAAGAACGGGAAGAACAAGTCGGTCGAGTACTTCACCGGGAGGACCGCCGAAATCAGCCTCGACCACGAACAGGAGTTCCAGCTCGACGGCGATCACCTGGGCAAGGCCAAGCATCTCAGGGTCGCAGTGGAGCACGGGGCGCTGACCCTCCGGATGACGAAGCAACCCCAGCGCTAGGGGCCAGCTGCCGGGACCTGCCGGTGCGCGAGGATTTCCGCGGGCCCGGCCAGCTTGGCACCTCTTCCGTTGAACGGACTGTTTGCCGGGGCCCGTCGGGGCTCCGGCGTAAGATTCAGCTGGATGCCAGCGCCGCCGTCGTTCCCAACCGACTGCCAAGGAAGGCCCCTTCCACCTGTGAAGCCCGCGCACTTGCTCACCGAGATGTTCAGCATCGCCCCAGCCAACAAGGACCATCAGGTTGCGATCCGTTGCGCCGTCGGCGTTTTCGTCCCGCTGATCTCCCTGGTGCTGCTGGGCCGGCTGGATCTGGCAATCTTTGCTTCCTTTGGCGCTTTCACCGGCATTTACGGGCGGAACGAACCTCACGGCCGGAGGTTGGTCCTGCAGGTGCGGGCCGGCACGCTGATGCTCGCCGTGATCCTGCTCAGCGCCCTGACGGCCCGGGCCGGCACGGCGCTCGCACTGTCGCCGTCGGACCGCACCTGGCTGCAGGTCGTCGCGACCACCCTGGTGGCGGGAGGCTGCTCCCTGATCGTCGCGTGGTGGCGGCTCCGCCCGGCGGGATCGTTGTTTCACATCTTCGCCTTCGCAGCCATCGCCTCCATCCCCAACCAGCCGCCGCTCTGGCAGGGAATGCTGGTCTCGGTCCTGACGGTCCTGTTTTCACTGCTGGTTGGCCTGTCCTCACGGGTGGTCCGAAGCCGCCGCCAGACGTGGTCGTGGCCACGGCGGGTCCGGTTGACGGCCGTGGAGCGTCGCGTGGCCTGGCTTGAAGCGCTGGGCTACCTCGTGGCGGCGGGGCTGGCCGGCACCCTCGCCACCGTGGTTGGGGAGCGGCTCGGCTTCGGCCACAACTACTGGGCCATGGTGGCCGCCGTCGTCCCGCTGGTGGGACACAGCACCCGGCACCGGATCAGCCGCGGGGTGCAACGCATCTTCGGCACCGTGGTGGGGCTTGGTCTGCTGGCCATGATCCTGCTGCTGCACCCGGCCCCCTGGCAGACCGTGCTGGTGATTGCGGCGTGCCAGTTCGGCGCCGAAATGTTCATCGCCCGCCAGTATGTGCTGGCCCAGGTCTTTGTCACCCCGCTGGCGCTGATCTCGACCCTGCTGGTGGCTCCGGTACCGGCAGGAATTCTCCTGCGGGACCGGTTGCTGGAGACCGTCATCGGAGCCGCCGTCGGCGTCGCCGTCGTGCTGGCCCCCGCAGTCTGGCGCCGGCTCGCCTCGCGCCCCGTCGCCCGGCCCAACTGACTGGCATTTGTTGCCGTTTTGATGCGTCTTAACGCCAACAAGTGCGAGTTACTTGGGTCAATGGAAGACTTGTCCCGTGCAAGCAACTGTTTACGGACGCGGGATACGTGGCTAACTCGGGCTCGGGGGACTCGGTCGTGGACCGTGTGGTGCGCCTGATCGAGGCTTTTCCCGAGGGCTCCGCATCCCTGCAGCTGTCCGACCTCGCGGACCGGGCCGGGCTGCCGCTGAGCACCGCGCACCGACTGGTCCGGCAACTGGCCGGGCACGGACTCGTGGAATTGGGCGGCGGCGGCTCGGTCCGGTTGGGGATGCGTTTATGGGAGCTGGTCAACCGGAACTCACCCACCCTGGCCCTGCGGCAAGCCGCGATGCCCTTGATGGAGGACATCCAGCAGGTGCTCAACCAGAACGTGAACCTGGCCGTGCTGGACGGCTGGGAAGCGTTGTTCGTGGAGCGGCTGTCCCGCCGCGGCTCGGTGGCGAACCGGGCGAAAGTCGCCGGCCGGATGCCCGTGCACCTGTCCTCGGCCGGGCTCGCCCTGATGGCCCATCAGCCGGTCGCGGTACAAACGGCCTACCTGCGCCAGTTCGCCGATCCCGCAGGCCAGGTCTCCGCCGGGAACCTCCGCGCGCTGCTGGCCGAGACGGCAAGCCAGGGCTACGCCGAACTGGCCGGGGTGGTGGACCCGGACACCTGGGGGATCGCGGTACCGATCCGGGATGCGAGGAAGCGGACCGTCGCCGCGCTCGGCGTCGTGGTTCCGTTGCGGGAGATGCGGCTGCAGGCACTGGTGCCGGCGCTGCAGACCGCGGCGCGGGGCATCGGGCGCAGGCTCGGGGATGCAGGCGCCTCCACTGACTTCCGTTCAATGGAAGGTGTGTAACGCGGATCACCGCTCCGGGGGCACACTGTTAGCCAGAAGACCCATCCGGTCCCGAACCACGGCACACCAGTGCGCGGTTCCGGGCCCCGCAACGAAGCGAGGACACCATGGCAGCCCGAAAAGTCATCACCACCCAGGTGGCAATCGTGGGCGGCGGCCCGGCCGGGCTCATGCTCTCCCACCTGCTGGCCAAGGAAGGCATCGAGTCCACCGTGATCGAGTTGCGCAGCCGGCAGGAAATCTCGGAAACGGTCCGGGCGGGCATCCTCGAACACGGCACGGTCAACCTCCTAGTGGACAGCGACGTCTCCGACCGCGTGCTGCGCGACGGCGACCGCCACGACGGGATCGAGTTGCGGTTCAACGGCGAAAGCCACCGCATCGACTTCCAGGACCTGGTGGGCGAATCGGTCTGGCTCTACCCGCAGACCGATGTTTTCATGGACCTCGCCGCCCGCCGGGAAGCCGACGGCGGCGACGTCCGGTACGGCGTCACGGACACCAGCGTCCACGGCATCGAAGACTCGCCGACGGTGTGGTTCACCGATGCAGACGGCACCGAGTTCGAACTTCGGGCCGACTTCATCGCCGGCGCTGACGGCTCGCGCAGCCACTGCCGCCTGCAGATCCCGGAGGCGGACCGCAAGTGGTACTTCCACGAGTACCCCTTCGCCTGGTTCGGTATCCTGGCCGAGGCGCCGCGCAGTTCCGACGAACTGATCTACGCCAACTCGGAAAACGGCTTCGCACTCATCAGCCAGCGGACCGAGACCGTACAGCGGATGTACTTCCAGTGCGACCCCGGCGAGGACGTCGCCAACTGGAGCGACGAACGCATCTGGGAGGCGTTCCGCAGCCGGGTGAACGGCAACGGCTTTGAGCTCAAGGAGGGCCCGGTCATCGACAAGACGGTCCTGAAGTTCCGCAGCTTCGTGCATGCCCCGATGCGGCACGGCAAGCTGTTCCTGGCCGGCGACGCCGCGCACACCGTCCCGCCGACCGGGGCCAAGGGCCTGAACCTGGCCATCCATGACGTGCGGGTCCTCTTCGAAGGCCTGGACAGCTTCTACAAGACCGGCTCCACCATGCTCCTGGACCTGTACAGCGACCGAGCCCTGGACCGGGTCTGGAAGGCGCAGCACTTCTCCTACTGGATGACGTCCATGCTGCACACCCCGGCCGGCGCCGACGACTTCGCCCGCGCCCGGCAGCTCGGTGAACTCAACTCCGTGGTCTCCTCGCGATTCGGCCGCGCCTACCTCGCCGAGGCCTACACCGGCTGGCCCGCCGCCGGCTGATCCGCTCCTGGGAGCCGGCTGGGGGCCGGCTGGGCCAGGTGGCCGGGCGGGGCCAGGGTGCGTGAGGCCGCGCGAGCCAGGAAAATCAGGACCCGGCGTCGAACACATCTGCGCCGAAGCCCTGCAGGCCGGGGGCTCCGGCGAGGCCCAGCCGGGGCAGCGAGAAGGCGTCCTCGATGCTGGCCAGCAGGCTGAAGTGGTTGTACTGCGTGTCCGACGACGTTCCGGCCCGGGTGAACGGGGAGAGCACCAGGGCGCCGACTCTCCCGCCGGCGGCACCGCCGGGAATCCCGGCGGATCCGGTGGTCTGGCCGTCGGCCTCGTCGAAGGTGATGACCAGCATCCCGTCCTTCTTGAACGCGGGGGAGTCGAGAATGGCCGGCACCTGCTGCCGGAGCCAACTGTCGCTGGCCGCGAGGCCGCCCGGGTTCCCGTCGACGCAGGGGCTGTCGTGGCCGTCGTTGCAGAGGTTGGGCGAGATGTAGGACAGGTTGGGCGTCGTGTCGGCTGATTTCAGATCCTGGGTCAGGGCAGTGAAATTCACGACGTTGTTCTGACAATCCGGCGACGAAGTGATCGCTTCGAAGTAGACGAAGGGGTTGTGCCGGGTGGCGTATTGGTCCCCCACCCGGGCGGACTGGTGGTCGTCCTTGGCGCCGGGTTTAGGGTGCTGGCACGGGGTCTGCATGTCCTCCATGTAACCCTTCCAACTCTTGCCGGCCGAGCTGAGCTGGCCGGCGACCGTGGGCACCGAGACAGGATAGACACAACCGGTGCCTTCCGCCTGGCCCGGGGCGGAGGTTCCGGTCTGCGTGAACGGAACGTAAGTCCGGCAGTCGTCGCGTGTCATCGGGTTGGACGCCTGCCCCGAGATCTGGGCCAGGTAGTTGGGGCTGGAGCTGTGGTCAATGGCGTAGTACTCCGACAGCAGTACGCCCTGGGCACGCAGCGTCTGGGAGAGGTACGGCGCCTCGGAGCCCGTGCCCCAGACCTTGTCATAGCCCTTGTTCTCGAGGTTGATCACGAACACATGGCCGGGTTTCCCGGCGGTTTGGGGGCCGCCGGCGGGCGGTGTCGGCGGTTGCGGCGGTGGCGACGTCTGCGGCGACGACGACGGCGGCGCGGCGGCCGCCGTCGTCCCCGGGGCGCTGGTGCCCGTGGAACTGGGCGGCGGCGTGGCAGGCGTGCACGCCGTCGCGGCGGCGACGAGAGCGGCGGCAAGGAAAAGGCCCGGAATTCGGCCGGCGGCGATCCGGCCCGGGCTGCTGGCGTGGTTCCGGCTCATGCGTGGCGGCTTTCTCTCGACGCGTTGGTCCGTGTCTCCAGCAAAGCCCATTGCACTCCGGCGGGACAAGGGCTACCGGGCATTCACAGCGAGTTCACACCATGGCCGTGTGCCCGGCAGTGCACGAGCCGATCGTCTTGGCATAGCAGGACGAGTGGTCGATCCCGGCCTGGGGACCGAAGCTGGGCGCCAGGTGCCTTAGGCGGGACGGCCGGTGGGATCCTCGGCCGTCGGGTCGGCCAGCGCCAGGCCGCCCACCGGGCTGGCGTCCCAGTGGATCAGGCGCCAGCCGGCGTCGGGATCGCCTTCGAGGGCCACGATGCCGGTGTTGGCGAGGATGTGCCGTGCCGCGAACTCCGCGTCCACGTTGGCGGCGCGCAGGCCGGTCCACACCCGGATCGCGGCGCCGTGGCTGACCACCGCGACCGTGGCGTCATCCCCGCCCGTGGAGGCGGCCACGATCCTCGCGATCGAGTCGTCGTAGCGCTCGAAGAACTCGTGGCCGCTGGGGCCCGAAGGCATCCGGCGGTCCAGCTCGCCCGCTGCCCAGGCGAAGACCGTCCCCAGATAACGCAGGTGGGATTCACGGTCGGTGAGCTTTTCAAGCGCCCCGGCCTCGATTTCCCGCAGCCCCGCCAGTACCTGAATGTCCAGCCCGCGGCTGCCGGCAAGCGGGGTGGCCGTGAGCTGGGTGCGGACCAAGGTGGACGCGTAGAGCAGCTCGATCTGCTGTTCCGCCAAGGAACGCGCCAGGGCGCCTGCCTGGCGTTCGCCGAGCACTGTCAGGCCCGGCCCGGGGTGGGCGGTGTCCAGTTGGCCGAGCACGTTGCCCGGGGTCTGGCCGTGGCGGATCAGCAGAAGCTTCATGCCAGCGATGTTACCGGCCGCGGCCGGTCACGGGATCCTGACAGTGGCCTGGATCGGGGCGTGGTCGCTGGGGTAACGGTCGTCAAGGCGGAAGGTGTTGACCGCGGCCTCGGCGACCTGGATGTCCGGCGTCACGGCGATCCAGTCAATGCGGCGTTCGCCGATCACCGGGTCCTTGTAATTCGGAAACGTCCCGTATTCCGGGGTCAGCCGCTGTTTGGCGACCGCCCACGAGTCCTTGAAGGCGCCGCTGCCCACCAGAGTGTTGTACGCCCCGGAGGCCCCGGCGTCGGCGTTGAAGTCACCCATCAGGACGGTCGGCAGGCCGGGCTCGAAGCTCGTGGCGTGCTCGATGATGGCCTCGGCGCTGCGCAGCTGGGCATTTTCGGATTCATGGTCAAAGTGGGTGTTGAGCACCATCAGTTCCCGTCCGGTGCAGCTGTCCTCGAACCTGCCCCAGGTTGCGATCCGGGTGACGTCATTGCCCCACGTTGCCGAGCCGGCCACGGTGGGGGTGTCCGAGAGCCAGAACTGGTCCCACATTTGCAGCGTCAGGCGGCGGGAGTCGTAAAAGATGCAGGAGTGTTCGCCCCGGTTCCCGCCCTCGCGGCCGTGGCCGATCATCCGGTAGTGGCCCGGAAGCGCTTCCCCGATGACTGTCAGCTGGTGTTCCAGGCCCTCCTGGATGCCCAGGACCTCCGGGAGTTCCTCGGCCAGGACGGCCCGGAGTGCCGGAACACGCTCGGGCCAGTAGTCCGCCTGACCCGGCAGGGTCTCCGCAATGTCACAGCGGATGTTGAAGCTCATCAGGCTCAACGCCGCGGCCTCGGCCCTCTCGGTTGCCGTGGCGGATCCTGTGCCGGCTGCTGCCGCTATGGCGGGGCCGGGGCGGGTCAGAACTGTCCGTGCTGTCGCCGCAGTGTCGCTCGGCAAGGGGTCTCCTCGTGTCGGTAACAGCCCAAGCCTCCACGGTTGAGCTGGCCAGTCCTTGACGGCCGGGTGAACGGCGGACCGCCGGTAGGTGAACTCGGCGCCGCCATTCCTACGCCAGGTGGTCGACCAGCTTGTCCGCGAGGCCGGTGTACGTTCCCGGGGTCAGGGCCAGCAGCCTGGCCTCGGCATCCGCGGACAGGCCAAGGCCCTGGACAAACTCCTGCATCCGGGCGGCGTCGACGCGCTGGCCGCGGGTCAGATCCTTTAGCCGCTCGTACGGGTTTTCCATRCCCGCGACGCCGGCGATGGCCTCGGCGCGCATGACCATCTGGATCGCCTCGCCGAGCACCTCCCAGTTGGTGTCCAGGTCCCTGGCGAGCACCTCCTCCGCGACGTCCAGCCGGTCCAGGCCCTTGGCCACGTTGGAGATGGCCAGCAGGGAGTGGCCGAACGCCACCCCGATGTTGCGCTGCGACGAGGAATCGGTGAGGTCCCGCTGCCAGCGGGAAGTGACCAGGGTGGAACCCAGCACATCCAGCAGCCCGGAGGAGATCTCCAGGTTGGCTTCGGCGTTCTCGAACCGGATCGGGTTGACCTTGTGCGGCATTGTGGAGGACCCGGTGGCGCCTGCCACGGGGATCTGCGCAAAGTAGCCGATCGAGATGTAGCTCCACATGTCCGTGCAGACGTTGTGCAGGATCCGGTTGAAGCGCGCGACGTCGGCGTACAGCTCAGCCTGCCAGTCGTGGCTTTCGATCTGGGTGGTGAGCGGGTTCCAGTCCAGGCCGAGGTTTTCCACGAAGCTCCGGGCGACCTGCTCCCAGTCGGCGCCGGGGATCGAGGCCACGTGCGCCGCGAACGTGCCGGTGGCGCCGTTGATCTTGCCGAGATATTCGGTCCGGGCGATGCGGTCCAGCTGCCGGGTCAGCCGGTGCGCCATCACCGCGAGTTCCTTGCCCAGCGTGGTGGGCGTGGCCGGCTGCCCGTGCGTGCGGGACAGCATGGGCACCGCCCGGTTGGCCTCGGCCATCGTGCTGATCTGCGCGACGAGCCTGCGCGCCGCGGGCAGCCAGACGTCCTGCACGGCACCCTTGATGCCCAGGGCGTAGGAAAGATTGTTGATGTCCTCGGAGGTGCAGCCGAAGTGCACCATGGCGGTCAGACGCTCGATTCCGATGCCGGCAAGCCGGCGGCCGATGTAGTACTCCACCGCCTTGACGTCGTGCACGGTGACGGCTTCGATCTCGGCCAGCTCGGCCACGGACGCGGCGTCGAACTCGCTAACGATGGCGCGCAGCTGCTCCTGCTGCTCGGCGCTCAGCGGACCGGCGCCGGGCAGCACGTTGTTGCTGGTCAGGTGGATCAGCCACTCAACCTCGACGGCGACGCGGTCACGGTTGAGGGCGGCCTCGGAGAGGTAGTCCACCAGCGGTGCGACGGCCGAGTGGTAGCGGCCGTCAAGCGGTCCGAGAGCGATCGAGTGGTCGGACGCGGCGAGGGCCAGGCGTCCGGACGGCGTGCGGGTCTCGGCTGTGGCGGCAGTTTCAGGCATGGTCCGATTCTTTCACGAAGTGCGGCCGGGCCTTAAGCGCACCCTGGCATGTGACACTCCGTCGGCAGCTTTTCCACATAGCATTCGGGACCGCTTACGACGCCGGTGACTGGAACCTAACGTCGAACCCGGGACAAACGGCAACGAAAGGAGCCTCGGCCATGAGCGGCACGTTAACGGCAGCTGAGGCGGCGGCCTGCGCCTCGCGCAGTTACGAAGTCCAGCAACTGGCAGCCAGGATGGCCTCCTGTGCGGAGCAGGCGGGCGCCGTGCTCGCCGGGCTGGTCGGGCTGGAACTTCAGACCTGGCAGTCCCCGGCGGGCCGTGCCTACCGGACGACGGTTTCGCTTCAGGCCGCATCACTGCGGCGGGCCCGGGGCGGACTGCTGGATGCGGCGGCAGCGGTCCAGCGGCACGCCCAGCAGGTGACGCTCTCGTCCGGACGGCCCGGATACTGATGGCGGAGATTACTCCGGCGGGCTCCGGGGAGGCGCCCCGCCCGTCGGCACCGGCCCCGGACGGGATGTTGCGGATCCGGGGCGGGGTGGGCGGCCTCAGCTTCCAGTTCGAGGAGCTGCTGGCAGGGGCGGCCGCCCTGGACGTCGTGGTCCGCCGGCTGTACGCGTTGGAGGCGGAGGCCGACGGCGTCCGTCGCGCCCTCTTCGGCTACCAGCCCGACTCCTACCGCAGCGGCAGCAACGCCATGATCGCAGTGGGGGAGGCGGGGCGGGATGTCAGCCGGGTCAGGGCCGAATTGGAGCACATCGCGGCCCAGGTCCGGGCCAGCCACCGGGAGTACGAGTTCACCGAAGCCCGGAACGCGCTGCTGCTCCGGATGGGGCTGGGCGGTCCGGAGTACGGCTCAGCCCAGGGGCCCTTCGAGCTCCCCGGCGTCCGCGACCAGGTCGAGCGCGGGGTGGCCCTGGCTCCGCACGGCCTGGCCCTGCTGCTGGGGTTGCCCGTTCCCTTGGCGGCGCTGGTAGGGACGCTGGCTGGCCCCACCGACGTCCGCCGCACGGTCCGGGAGCTGACGATGGCACCGGGGCTGAGGTTCCTGGAACCGCGGCCGGTCACGGTCATCGGCAGCCATACCGGGGCCGAGGCCGTTGATTTGACGCCCGCGGGCCTGCTGCGCCGCGCGGAAGCGGTGGGCCGGAACAGCGGCGATATCGAGATCATCAAGGTCGACGGCGGAAGCGGCCGTGCTTGGGTGGTGATCGTGCCCGGAACCCAGCTGGGCGGCCTGCCCGAGGGAACCAACCCGTTCGACACGGCGGGCATCGCCGAAGCGCTGGGCTACGACTCGGTGGAGACCACCGCGGCCATCCGGCAAGCGCTCCGGGAGGCGGGCGCGACGGCGGGCGAGCAGCTTGCCGCCGTGGGTTACAGCCAGGGCGGCATCCACGCCATGAACCTGAGCGATGACAAAGCTTTCCTCGCCGAGTTTGACCTCAAGTACGTGCTCACCGCCGGCTCCCCGGTYGGCGGCATCACCCCCGAGCCTGGGATCGGCAGCCTGCACCTGGAACACCAGCATGACTGGGTGCCGGGAGCTGACGGACAGGCCAACGCGGACACGAAGGACAGGGTCACTGTCACGCTGACTAACAGCCTGGTCATGCCCCCGCCGCAGGATTTTGGCCTCGGCCCCGGGCATCGACTGGAAAACTACGCGGCCGGCGCGGAAGCGGTCTCGGCGAGCCGGGACCCGTCGTTGCTGGCATCCACCGCGGCACTGGCAGCCGTGGTTGGGGGCGGTGGCACCGCCACCGTGACCAGGTTTTCCCTGCGGCGCGAGGCTCTGCCGGCGCGGGGCGCGGTCACGGCGCCGGGGCCGAACCGCGGGGCAGACACCCCGCCGCCGGCGCGACCGCCCGCTCCGGCGCTCGGACCCACCGCGGCGCGGGAGCCGCAGGGCGTCCCCGGCTAGCTGGTCCGCCCTTGGCCGGCGGAACCCCAGCAGGCGTGCCGGCTACCGGCGCGCGTGCCCGTCAGCGGCGCCGGCCGCCCGGGAGCCGGCCAGCGACCAGCGAGATCACAGTGATGATGATGGCCGCGACCACTGCCGTCCAGAAAAAGGAGTCGATGGTGAAGTGCACCGGTGTGTAGGCGCTCAACCAGGACGTGAGGTACAACATTGCGGCGTTGATGACGATCGTGAACAGACCCAGCGTGAGGATGGTCAGCGGCAGCGACAGCAGGCTGACCAGCGGCTTGACGAGGGCGTTGACGAGGCCGAAAATCAGCCCGATGAACAGGTACGCGAGGATGATCCCGACGGTGTCGGCACCCTGCGTGACGCCGCTGTCGGCAACGGCGCCGGCGGTCGCAGCGCTCGAGACGCTGATCCTGCCCTGCAGGATCCAGCTGGCGATCCAAAGGGCCAGGGCGTTGACGACGACCCGCAGAATGAATGAACGCATGGCCCCATGCTGTCATATGAGCCGTCCCGCGGGAGGGGCGGCGAAGTAGGCTAGGGGGCATGACTTTATCTGACAACCCGGCCATGGGGCTCCGCCCGCGGCCGGTGGTGGACCTCCTTCCCCGCTACGCGGCAGGCAAACCGCCGGTCCCCGTTGAAGGGCTCGTGAGCTACAAGCTGTCTTCCAACGAGAACCCGTTGCCTCCGATTCCTGCGGTGCTGCAGGCCATCGCCGCGCAAACCGATATCAACCTCTACCCGGACCCGTTGAGCAGCAAACTCCGCGGGGCGCTTGCCGGGTTCCTGGACGTCCCGGCAGAGGACATTGTCACGGGCGGCGGGAGCCTCGGGGCCCTCAACCAGCTGCTGGCCACCTTCGCCGGCCAGAACGACGACGGGAAGGCGGACGAGGTCATCTATGCGTGGCGCTCCTTCGAGGCCTACCCCATCAGCGTGGGCCTCGCGGGCGCGCAAAGCGTGCAGATCCCGCTGACCGCAGACGGCCGCCACGATCTCGACGCGATGGCCGCCGCGGTCACCGCCCGCACCCGGGTGATCCTGCTGTGCACGCCGAACAACCCCACCGGCCCCATTCTCACCGCAGCGGAAACCGAGAACTTCATCAAAAGCGTGCCCTCGGACGTCGTGGTGGTCATTGACGAGGCCTACCAGGAGTTCGTCCGGGCCGCCGACGCTGTCGATGGCCTTGAGATGTACCGCAAGTACCCCAACGTGGTCGTGCTCCGTACCTTCTCGAAGGCGCACGGGCTGGCCGGTCTGCGCGTGGGCTACAGCGTGTCGCAGCCGGACATCACCCAGCACCTGCGAGTCACCGCCACGCCGTTCGCGGTCTCCCAGATCGCCGAAGCGGCCGCCGTCACGTCGCTGCAGCACATCGACGAGGTTGTAGAAAGGGTACAAAGCCTGGTCGACGAACGGGACCGCGTGACGGCCGGGCTGCGCGACCTCGGCTGGTTCGTTCCGGACGCCCAAGGAAACTTTTTTTGGCTGAATCTGGGCGCGGACAGTGCGGAATTCGCCGCGCTGGCCGGGGAACGGGCGCTCTCGGTCAGGGCCTTCGGCGATGACGGGGTTCGGGTGAGTATCGGCGAAGCAGAGGCGAACACCAGGTTCCTCGACTTGTGTGCGATCTATACAAAACCGCCGCGGCGTTCCTAGCGCTTCACACGAAGCCCGCAGGCAGCCCGCTGCGGATAAAGTAAGGACGAGTTAAGCCAAAATATATGCTGAGACGGGAATGCATTCCCTGGCCGGCATATATCCCAGCGATTGCGGCGCATTCGGGTGCGGCAGGCAAGGAGACGGTATGGGCGCCACACAACTGCCCTCTACCGAGTTCGACGGAAGCGAAGCGGACGACCAGCTCGAGGCGCGAGCCGAGGCAGTGCTCGGCGACCCTGCCGTCCCGATGGTCCAGCTGCTGGGCCCGGACGGCACCCTGGGCACCGATCCGGCGTTCTCGGAGTACGCCGCGCGGCTCGACGCCGGGAAACTGCGCGGTTTCTATGCCGACATGGCGAAGATCCGGCGCTTCGACGTGGAGGCCACCGCCCTGCAGCGTCAGGGCCAGCTGGCTCTGTGGGTCCCGCTGACCGGCCAGGAGGCCGCCCAGATTGGTTCCGGCCGGGCGAGCCAGCCGCAGGACTACCTCTTCCCCACCTACCGGGAGCACGGCGTCGCGCTGACCCGCGACGTGGACCTGGCCGAACTGCTGCGCCAGTTCCGCGGCGTGTCCAACGGCGGCTGGAACCCCAAGGACACGAACTTCCACCTCTACACCTTGGTCCTCGCCGCCCAAACCCCGCACGCCGTCGGCTACGCCATGGGCATCCAGCGCGACCAGAAGCTTGCCGCGGCCGAAGCGGCTGCGGGGGAATCCGCGGCCGGGGCGCCCGATCCGAAGGCCGCAGTCATGGTCTATTTCGGCGACGGAGCCAGCTCCGAAGGCGATGTCCACGAGTCCATGGTGTTCGCCTCGTCCTACAACGCCCCCGTGGTGTTCTTCTGCCAGAACAACCACTGGGCCATCTCCGTCCCCACCGCGGTGCAGACCCGCATTCCGCTCTCCAACCGGGCCAAGGGCTACGGCTTTCCCGGCATCCGGGTGGACGGCAATGATGTGATCGCGGTCCACGCCGTCACCGAGTGGGCGCTCGAGCATGCCCGCGAAGGCAAGGGCCCGGTCCTGATCGAGGCCTTCACCTACCGCGTCGGGGCACACACCACCGCCGACGACCCCACGAAGTACCGCGGCTCCGAGGAAGAAGCGCAGTGGCGGGCGAAGGACCCGCTGGAGCGGCTCGAGAAATACCTCCGCGCCGAAGGACTCGCCGACGACGCGTTCTTCGACCAGGTCAAGGCCGACGGCGACGAGCTCGCTGCCTACGTCCGCAGGACCACCCATGACCTGGAGACCCCGGACATCCGGACGGCGTTCGCCAACACCTACGCCGAGGCGCACCCGCTGGTGGCCGAAGAGCTGGCGTGGTTCGAGCAATACAGCGCAGGTTTCGCCGACGAGACAACCGACGAGCAGGCACCCGCCAAGCAGGCAGAAGCAGATAAGGCGGCCAGCCGATGACCACCATGACCATTGCCAAGGCCATCAACGAGGGCCTGCGGGCGACGCTGAACAAYAACCCCCGCACCCTGCTGATGGGCGAGGACATCGGACCGCTGGGCGGCGTCTACCGCGTCACCGACGGCCTGTTCGGCGAGTTCGGCGCAGACCGTGTCGTGGACACCCCGCTCGCGGAGTCCGGCATCATCGGGACCGCGATCGGCCTGGCGCTGAGCGGGTACCGGCCGGTCTGCGAGATCCAGTTCGACGGCTTCGTCTTTCCGGGCTTCAACCAGATCACCACGCAACTGGCGAAGATGCATGCACGCAGCAACGGCAACCTGACCGTCCCCGTCGTCATCCGCATCCCGTACGGCGGCGGCATCGGATCGATCGAGCACCATTCGGAGTCCCCGGAGGCGCTGTTCGCGCACACAGCCGGGCTGCGCATCATCACCCCGTCCAACCCGCATGACGCCTACTGGATGATCCAGCAGGCCGTCGACTGCCTGGACCCGGTGATCGTCTTCGAACCCAAGCGGCGCTACTGGCTCAAGGGCGAGGTCGACACGGATTCGCCGGGTGCGTCCGCGGACCCGTTCGAGGCCCACGTGCTGCGCGCCGGCACGGATGCCACCGTCGTGGCCTACGGCCCGCTGGTCCCGGTGGCCCTCGCCGCCGCCGGCGCAGCCGCGGAGGACGGCCACAGCGTCGAAGTGATCGACCTGCGCTCCATCTCGCCCATCGACTTCGACACGGTCACGGCCTCCGTCCGGAAGACGGGCCGGCTCGTCGTGGCGCACGAAGCGCCGACCTTCGGCGGCATCGGCGGCGAAATCGCCGCCCGGGTCAGCGAACGGGCCTTCCATTCCCTCGAAGCCCCGGTCATCCGCGTCGGTGGCTTCCACATGCCCTACCCGGTGGCCAAGGTGGAGGAAGACTACCTGCCGGACATCGACCGCATCCTTGAGGCGCTCGAACGCGCCCTCGCCTACTGACGGGGAATCCATGACCGTGAACAAGTTCAACCTTCCCGACGTGGGCGAGGGCCTGACCGAGGCGGAAATCGTGTCCTGGAAGGTGAAGGCCGGCGACACCGTGGCAGTCAACGACGTGCTGTGCGAAATCGAAACCGCCAAGTCCCTCGTCGAGCTCCCCTCGCCGTACGCCGGCACCGTCGCCGAACTTCTGGTCCAGGAAGGCGTGACGGTCGACGTCGGGACGCCGATCATCAGCGTTTCTGACGCGGCCGCCGCAGAACCCGCCCCGGCCGCGCGTCCCGTGGCGGCTGCCGCCCCGTCCCCGGCCGCCCCTGCAGATACACCGATGTACGGAAAACTGGAGCCGGACACCTCCGATGCCGGCGGACCCCCGACTGCCGGCCCGCTGGTCGGGTCCGGACCGAAGGCCGACGCCGTCAAACGCCGGCGTCGGGTCTCCGCGCCGGCGGTTCCGGCCGCCTCCATTCCGGCCCCCGAGCGGGCGGGAATCGAAACCCACGACATCTGGATCAGCCCGGAGGCCGTCTCCCCCGTGGAACCGCCGGTTCCTGCCGCCGCCGCGGAGGCGATTGACCAGCGCCAGAGCCTGGGCGGAGCCATCACCGGCCTCGTCAGCCGCGTCCTGGCCAAACCTCCGGTCCGAAAGATCGCCCGGGACCTCGGCATCGACCTGGCCGACGTCGTCCCCACCGGCGCGCGCGGCGAGGTGACCCGCGAAGACCTCGTGAGCTACCAGGCCCAGCGAGACGCCGAGCTGGACCAGGCGGACTCGTTCTGGGGCAAGACCGGCCGCCCCCAGGAACAGCGGATCGAACGCATCCCGGTCAAGGGCGTCCGCAAGGCCACCGCCCGCGCCATGGTCGAGTCGGCTTTCGCGGCCCCGCACGTCAGCATCTT
>NZ_JBFRFD010000001.1:0-38363 GCF_052114645.1 Arthrobacter sp. 2YAF22_2 | reverse complement strand
GGTATAGGAAGGCTGAGGGAACCGTGTTGCTCACGGTCCGGGTGTAGTAGTTGTGGTCATCCGGGGCCGGGTTGCCGTTGTAGCCCTCTTCGACGTAGGTGCCGTTATCCTTGACTTCCTTCACGACGCCGACGTGGCCGAAGTTGGGGTCCGCTCCCCCGGCCCCTGGCGCGTACCAGACCACGGCGCCGACTTTGGGGGCGCGGCCGGTGGGCCAGCCCTTGGCGTCCCAGCCGGCCTTCCACGTCACCGCGGAACCCAGCTGCTGCCCGTCCGGGCGGAAGGTGCCGTTGAGGAACTTGAACGGTGCACTCGTGGATCCCATCTGCTGGTTGACCCGCCACAGGGCGAAGTCCACGCACTCCCGGTAGTACATGCCCAGCGGTGAGGTGCTGGTGGCGGTGGCACCGGCCTGCATCCACGTCGGTGAGTTCTTCCACGGGTAGTCGTTTCCGGCGCTTGACTGTCCGGGGATCCCGCACTCGCTTCCCTGCAGGGAGAACTTAGAGGTGGAGAGAGCCTGGACGATTTTCACGGCCTCGGGCCAGTACCTCTGGTAGTGGTACGGGTCAGCATTGCGCTGGACCTTGTTACCGGCGAGGGTCGGTTCCAGCAGTTCCCAGCCGGGCACGTCCTGCAGGGCCTTGATGAAGTTTGTCGCGCTCCGGGTGGGGTCCATGCGGTCTGCATAGGAGCCCCACGCGCCGTTGTCGCGCTGCTGGAATAACCCCCGCGAGTCCGGGCCGGCGCCGTCGCCGGCGTCCAGCACCCGCAACCCTGACTCCCCCAGGGCCACCATGACACTGACCATCTGACCCTTGACCGAAAGGTTCAGGGCCCTCCCTGCATTCATGATCGCTGCCGCGTTCCTCAGCTGCTCAGCTGAGTACCCGTGGACCTTGGTGTCGGCGCTGATAGAGCCGGAAGGCGCAGGGCCACAACCGGCCGAGGCCGGTTTTGAGTCCCCGAGAAGCAGAACAATCGGCAAGACCAAACCCAGGAGGATCGCCGGCACGATAGCTGTAGCGCCAATCAGCAATCCTTTCGGCTTCACGACTGTTCCCCCTCTGGACTGTTCTGAAGGACACCTGCGGGAGCAAGCATCATCTTTAAAGTGATGCTAGCATCACCAAAAAAATGTTGATACTTCTTGAGGGCGCGGCGGTGGGTGAGAATTGACGAATGCCCCGCATCTACAAGCCACACCCCGGACAGCCTCAAGAGGCTGGAAAGGCTTTGAATGTGTTCAATGCCAATACGCTGCGGGCTGCCGTAATCAGGGACCTCGCCCAGCATCCTGGCGGCGATACCACGGGAGGCATCGCAAAGCGCATCGGCGTGGACTACCGGCAGGTCTACACGCATATCAAGACGCTCGAGGCCGAAGGGCTCGTCTCCGCCGCGGGCGAAGCTGCTGTCCGCAACGGGCAGCGCGTGCAGTACTCGATCGACCTGGGGCGGCTGCGGGAGCAGGGCCTGATCTACATGAGGTATCTCTCGGGAGAGTAAACGCTGAACATCGCAGCGTTCGAGAACGTAGCCCCCGCTGTGATGTTTTGGATCAAAGTCGGGAGTGCCGGGCGGTGAGCATTCGGGAACTGTGGAGTGAGTCCGCAGTGGCGCACTCGCTGCGGGGGTGTAGCCCCTACGACCCCCCAAACCTGTTGTAGGGGCTACACCTTTGATGCCACTCAATGTGCATGGTCAGGCCGTAGTGGGCACCTGGAGCATGTCATGCTCCAGAGTCTACTGAAAAAAGTTCAGTAGTGAAAATTTTTCAGTTGGGCGGATTTTTTCTCTCGGGTCTGGGCGGAAGGTTTCGGAGAGCTTCGGTCACCGCACGCAGGGCATCGATGTTGACTTCTCCCAGAACCCGCGCTGCGAAGTGCTCTACTTCGGCAATGCGGTATGCCTCTATGAGGCGGAGTTCAGCTTCGACCCGCTCCGGGATGGGACCGCTGCGCTGAAGCAGGTAGTTCTCGTCAACGTCAAAAAAGTACGCCAACGCCTTCAGCAGCTCCGGATCCCATCGGTTGTCGGGAGAGCCGGCCAGCAGCCGATGCCAACGCGTTCTTGTGAGTGTGATCCCCTGTTCCGCGAGACCCTGTCGAACGTCTTCGTAAGTGAAACTATCGGCGTCTTTGGCGTGAACGATGTCCAGCAGAAGCTGGATTTTCGACGCAAGAACCTCTTTATCGCTGCGAGGATCTATGGGGTTGTTCTTCGAATTCACGCGTGATCCTGCTCCCGGCCAGCCAGGGCGGCCACATCCTGAGGGAAGCGCTCAGCCAGCGGTAGCGAAGTCACAGCCCTCCTTCTAATTCCGTCATCGTTGAGACCCGTTGCCCGGCCCCGGCGGCTTGTGGAGTGCCACATGAGAAATCAGCCGACAATGAGAGTATATGAGGCTCCGAATGCGACTACGCCGGCTATGAACCCGGCAACGACCTGGGGAGCTGAGTGATCCCGAAGATAGACCCTTGACCAGCAGACAAGCGGGGCCGCCACCACGAACGGAAGACCCAGCCAGCCGAACATCATTACCGCTGACACGGTCGCCCCGCCCAACGTCATTGCATGGCCCGATATCTTCCAGATCGGGCTGATCACAATGAGGGCCACAATCCCGCAAAGGATTCCGCCGATGAGCCCCCAGACGGGCTGAGGCGCGCCGATGACGGCGAGGATTGCGCAGCCAAACAGCGACGATCCCAAGGTCCAGAGCATTACCGGGCGTCGTTGTTTTTTGTCTCCCACATGATGGTCAGTCAGCTTCCCCCTCTTGGCCAGAAGCAGTACGGCAGCAAAGGGCACCAGGCATATGAAGAGGGCAGCGATAATGCCCGACCGGATGGACATCATCCACTGGTCACTCAGCAGGGAAGCCAGAATCAGCAGGAGGGACAACACCAGGGGGGGCTGCGCGATCTCTGTTGCGGACCGGGCCACACGTCCAACGGCGGTGGAGGACCTCTCTGCGGTGGTTGCGGTCGTGGTTGCGGCTGTCACTGTGGTGCCTTTACCGGCAGCACTGATTCCAGGGAACCGACGCCGCCATCAAATCGGGCTTGGACCGCGTTCAGGACACGGCCGGCAAGCAGGGGTGTGGATCGTCCGGAGAGAACGACCTTGTGGTCGCTGGAGCGAATAACGTATTCGTACAGCCGCGCTGAGGGACCCCTCGCGTAGAAGCTTCTCGCAATGGCTGCGAGCCAAGATGCTCGGGAGAGACCCCAATATGATCTTCCCAGCGTGGCCGTGAGAAAGACCAATGCAGTCCGGTCCCAAAGCTGGAGCCGGCGCGAGGCCTTGACGATCGGCGGGATGCCCAACCCGAGAGAAGTGAGCAGAACCCCGCCGTAGAACAGCGGACTGAACAGGACGAACAAGACCTGATGGAGAGATGAACTGCCCACATGGATGTGCATCATGGACATGTAGGCGATCTCTTCGACCGAGGCGAGAGCGACCAGAGCCATGCCGGACGCGACAACTCGGGAACTCACGCGGACAGGCAGGCTTTCTTGAGGTTGGAGGCAAATTCGGAGGACGGAAACGGCCAACAACGCCAAAATGCCCATGTAGGCGCTGGCGTAGATGAAGACCGGCAGCTGCCCGACATTTTCGGGCACGTAGCTCAGGGTGGTCGGAACGAACCGCTGGGACAAGAACGGGACGGTGATTGCTATGGCGGCGATGGCTGCGGCTAGGGGCCGGTGGCTGAAACGTGAGCGGTAGCTTTCATTGGGAGAGTAGGCAGCGAAAATTCCTTCGCGTACCAGCCAGACGGCGCTTGTGACACACAAGTTGCGAACAAGGTGAAGGAAGTTGACGCCGCCGAGGGCAGCATCAATGGTTACTTCGGGTATGACGACGCTTGAGAAAAAGAGGCCGAGCACACCGATTCCGATCGCACCAATAAATGCGGTTGAGGAGCCAGAACGAGCGACAAAAAATAGGCGAACGGCGAATACTGTTGCAAGGATCCAGAACGCGGCAGTGATCATAGACCAAACACTCGTTCGGCCTTTGTTTTTTCCTTCACGGGTGTGGCATGCAGAACCCGTGCCAGGCCAAAGGCCAAATTTTCGGCTGCAGCCTCCGCCTCGTCCAAGGGGACATCGACTGCACGGCACATCCAGCTGACACCGTTCCGCTTGCCGATGCCGGAAAAGAAAGACCCGGCGATCAGTCCATCGAGAGGCTTCCCCTTGTGCCCTAAGAGGATGTGGCTAAGTTCATGCAGCACGACGTGCATGATCCAAACTTGGGGTCCCCGCAGGTAGCGGACGATGCCATGGGTAGAAGTGTCGATCCATTGGCCGGTAACACCTTCCCCCAAGGTGTCCACCGTGCCTTCCTCGAACACCAAGCGTTTGCCGTACTTGGTCTCAACTGCGTTCACGAGGTCGTCCAATTTCGGGTACTTCGGAAGATTTAAGGTCTCGATGACGTCTGCGGTCAGCGTGGACTGTTCCATATCCCTGAGGCTCCGGCTATCCACTGAAAAAATTTCAGTAATGTGTACTATTGAGATCAGCGCCAAAAGCGCCGTGGCAAGGAGCCACCCTACCAAGCTTCCGAAAACACCTGCTGGCACAGGAGGACGCCCCGAAGGCCCGGAGCCTTGGACCAGGGGCGGAAGCTAGAGCTACGCTCCGCATTTTTAGGGGCAACCCACGACGACACGCCGCGCACCTTCCCACTTAAGAGAATCTGATTCATGTTGTGTATAGAAAGTAACTTCGGTCCTGGGAGGGAAAATGCCACAGCTAAGCAAGGGTGAGCGTCACGTAATCACGGCGCGTTTGCCCATCTCGGACGCCGAGAAACTTGCGGCCGTCGTGAATGCAACCAAAGAAAGCCGTAGTGACCTTATCGCTAGGCTCGTGCATGCTCACCTCAACACCATCGACTTAAACCGCATCACTGGCCAGGAGGCCCTGCCTATCGCTAAGGCCAGTTAAACGACTGAAGGCCCGCTTTCGCGGGCCTTCAAAAAGTATGCCGTTCAGATCCGAAATCTTGCCGGACGACGATCTGAACTTAACAAGCTCCCCGTAAGGGGCGCTCCATTTGCTATACCCCGAAGGGACTAGCTGTTGTCTATGGTACCTGTAGCGGCTGTGCCGTCAACAACTGACGCACCGCGAGCAGCGCGTCAAGTCACACCCGACATGGCATGGGCACTCGCCACCTTGATCGCCGGCGCACCCACTTACCGCCTGGGACGCTGGATCGGCGGCCGGTTCCAGTACCCGCGGCCGCAGAATCCGCCCCGGATCACTGCTGCGTTGCCGACACGGCCGGCGGCAGTCCTTATCCACGGGGCAGACGGCTCTGTGGCTACTCTCTGCCTTGACCTGGACACCTCCAAAGCGCTGCAGGGCGTCGTCGATGCCGACGCGCAACGCATCGGTACCCTCCTGGAACGCTGCGGTATCCGCTACGTCGCGGACCACTCCCCCAGTGGCGGACGCCACCTCTACATCCCGCTCGCAGAACGTATGAGCGGCCCTGAAGCCCGGGAACTCGTCGAAGCCATGACCCTCATGGCTCCGAGTCTCGATCCCAGCCCGCACCAGAACATCACCGACGGCTGTATCCGTGTTCCTGGATCCGCGCATAAATCCGGCGGCCACCAGATCCTGACAACTCCCCTGGCCGTTGCCTACGACATCCTGCGCCGCCGAAATCCCGCCAGCGCCGTCGCCGCGCTCCGGCTGGCACTGGCGCCGGAAATAAGACGCGCCCGTGAGCTCAAAGACCGTACCGCCAAAATGATCGCCACCACGACGGCTCACGGTATTCGCCCTCTTCCCTTCGCCGGGAGCCAGTCCCCCTTGCGTGTACTGGCCCGCACAGGCCTGTACGACACGGCCAAGTACGCCAGCCCGTCAGAGGCCCGCATGGCGGTCCTGAACCACTTCGCCGCCTGCGGCTGGACCTTGGAACAGGTCCGCCTCGAGCTGAGCGGCCAGTTCCCCGGCCTCGCAGCCCTCTACACCACCACCGACCGGCAGGAGCGTCTCATCGACGCCGAGTGGGCCGAGGCCTGCCGCTGGATCGAAAAACGGGGAACCCCGCCAACGGGTAGAAGGACTACCCGTATTAACGACACAAGCCTTCCAGAACCCACAGGGGGGGCCATCAGAACCAGCAGCAAAGCTGCTGCACACCAGCTCGTGAACGATCTTGAAAATGTCCTCTACGCAGTCCTGGACCACAGACTGAAAGAACGTGGTCGCGAGGGTCTGAGCCTGCGCCTGCTGTTCCGGGCTGTACTCGGCTACATGCGAACCATGGAAACCGATCTGCTGGACGTAGGCTGCCGTACGTTCGCCGCCGCTCTGGGCAAACACCATGGCACTATCTCAAGGCTGCTCCCGATGCTCGAACAGGCCTCAGACGGCATCTTGACCAAAGTTGCCGATGCCCGCGGCCGTAACGCCGACGCCTACGTGATCCAGCTCCCCCAGCACTTTGAACAACTTGCACGGGAACTCTCCTGGCGCAGCGGAAAGATCCATGGCATCCGCCCTGTATTCCGTGCTCTGGGCGACGTCGCTGCTCTCGTCTACGAATCGATTGAACGCGGACGCCTCTCCCCCACCACAGCAGCAATCGTCCGGTCCACAGGGCTCAGCCGTACGGCTGTAGAAACGGCACTAGCCGCCATGGGTAGCTACAACATGGTCGAACGCCGGCACGGTCAATGGACCATTACCGCCGGGACCAGCCTGACCGCGCTGGCACGCCGGCTCGGGGCACTTGACGACGCAGCAGAGCAGATTCGCCGCCATCGCATGCAGCGCGCAGCCTGGCACGCCTGGCTGGACAGGAACCTAGTATCTGAACTTGCAGAACACGAACTGGAAGACCCCGAATCGGACCTCTACTGGATCCCTCCTTCTGAAAACGAACTGGACCTGGTCGGGGCGCTGTGGAGGGTTGCATAACGCTTCGGGGCAGGCAGATGTCGGAAACCAGTAGGTAAAGTCAACAGGTATTCACTTGCTTCACTGGGTTCACAAGTGAAAAAAGCAAAAACACGGAAACCAGTAGGTAAAGTCAACAGGTATTCACTTGCTTCACTGGGTTCACAAGTGAAAAAAGCGAAGACACGGAACCCGGCTTCACAAGTAAAGCAAGTTGCGCTGGATACGCTTGGATCACTTTGGAAGGGGATTTGATGAAACACGATCTGGACCGCGGCGCCCTAAGCCGCGTTATCGCGGTAATCAACGGCAAAGGTGGGGTCTTTAAGACCAGCTTGGTGGCCAACGTAGGTGGGCTCCTCGCTGAGGGCGGATCACGTGTGCTTCTCGTGGATCTCGACCCTCAAGGAAACCTCGCCGAGGACCTAGGTTATGCCGACCAGGGGGATGGCGGTAGAAGTCTGGCGGCTTCGCTATGTTTCGGGGGAGAACCCGACCTGCTGACCGGTGTCCGAACCAATCTTGATGTCATTGCCGGTGGTCCTCATCTAGACGATGCTGCGGCATTCCTTGGAGCCAAAGCTCAGAAGGATCGTGACGCTGCGCAGCTGGCCCTGGCTAAACTGCTTGCCAGTGTGGCGGGGGAGTACGACCTTGTCCTGCTGGACTGCCCGCCTGGAAATGAGCCCTTGCAGGCTGCCGCCGTCGCTGCCGCCCGCTACGCACTAGTACCGCTGAAGACAGATATGTCCAGCCGGAAGGGTGTCGCCGCCGTCGCGGCACGCATGGACAGCGTCGTCGGCCTTAACCCCTCGCTGGATCTGCTGGGCGTTGTCCTAGTCGGTACCGGTACGAATTCGAAGCAGGTTCACAAGGTCACTCGGGATCACCTCACAGCTGATTTTGGCACGGACGAAGTGTTGTTCCCGATGAGCATTCGCCACGCGGAGGCCACGGCCCAGGCGTGTCGTGAGCGCGGATTGTTGGCGCACGAGCTCGAGCGGGAGCTTAGCAAGGGACCGAAATGGTGGGAGGTCCTGCGTGGTGAAGCGAAAGCCGGCAATGCCGGGCCAAAGTCGGCTTCAAGCGTAGCCGAAGACCTCCACGCTGTCGCCATGGAAGTGACCCGTCGGATCGCCGTCGCGGAATCCCAGGAGGTCAACGCGTGAGCGCCGAACCCACACCCAGCCGCCCGGCCCTCGGGTTGCCCCCGCGACGCACTGCAGCACCGGCCGCCGAGGCGCCGCTGGCACGGATGCTCCCAGGACACCGGCCGGAGACACCCAGGAAGGCGGAACCCAAAGAAACCGAAACAGCGAATATGACGGTGAGTATCCCTGCTGCGCTGCGGAACCGGGCGCGGGCCGCGTACCGGGCGACCAGCTACGCCGAAGGGGACAACACCTGGAGCCACTTCGTGGCGAAAGCCATCGAAGCCGAGACCGCCCGCCGCGAAGCCGAACACAATGCGGGCGAGATGTACCCGTCCTGGGGTGAAAATCTTCCCGGCGGCCGGCGACTCAAGGACAGCTGACCCACACCGCTGAGTCCTTGTTGGAGGCTGTTGGGGTTCGGCTGGGTTGAGTCTTCGCAGCCGGTGCAGTACCTGGGCGTCCAATCGGCCCGGGAGATCTGAGTAGCGTCGCCCCCGGAAGCGTGAGTGGCATGTCAATGCCCTCGGTAGGAGATACCTCCGGTGATCAGGTCAACCTAGGGTCCCTCTTCTGACGGCCCTCTTGAGATTATTCTTTTGCCCCTTCGGAGCGTCGGTTCCACGTTGTGGTGAAGCGCTGGACACGCAGCCACTGCGGCGTATTCTCGGAGCGGCTGTGGAACGTGCAGTCGTCCACGCTAGCTTCGGTGGAATGTTGGATTCGGCATTCAACGTAGACGGGCGCTTCCACTGGGACCCCGACAACGTCGCTCACCACAGAGCTGGCCATCGCGCCATCAAGTGTCCGCAAGACGTCCCTGGCGACAGCTTTGACGCCGTTGGGTGGGAAGCAAATCCTGAATGCCGTTGTCATCAGCCGCATGGGAATTCCCCTACTGTTGGTCTCCAGAATAGCCTAGCTGGACGGGGACATCTGATGCGTGTCGAGCACCGTTGCACGTGGGGCGGACGGCAGGTAGGCCTGACGACTCTTATTGACATGCTCCAAAAAGTATCCGCGTGTTGTGGGCCGGCCCGGCCGCCGGAGAAGATTAAAACTGCCCTGTCCGGCGCCCGTGCTCCTCGGTCTAGGTTCGGGGGTTTCGTTTCGGATTGCCCAGCCAATAGAGCGCGACGTCAACGTCTCTCGCAGTCCATGTGTGTCCGTGCACAGCTGCTGTGGACTGTAGATCTTCTACCAGCTTCATGTAGCGTCCGTACCTGCCGGGCGCGGCGGAGAGTGGGAGATTCAATATCTTCAATCCGGCCCGGGCGCGGCGGTCGTACACCGCCATGCGTTCGGGAGCTGCTGCCAGTAGGAGAGCCGACGCAAGCGCATCTCCGGTCTTGAAGCCAGGCAGATCTGAGAGCGCCCGCCGGCCGGCAGATGCCGCTTGAGGTATGAGGAGCGACTTGTTAGTTACCGCCGACACCGCCTCCTTCGTCACGGCTCGAACTTGCTGATCTCGCAGGGTCATAAGGTCGCTGACCCATGGTGTGTTAGCACGCAGACGCTTCCAGAACAGCAGGGCCCCGATATCGGCCTTGCCAATGCTGCCTGTGTCGAGAATTCGTTCAGCGACTTCGTTGAGCACTTCGTCGTACGCCGTAGAGGTGCTTGATTGGTAGTCGGCGTGGGATTTTTGAAGGGTCTCCCAGTCCTGTGTGGTGAGGATTGGGGCTGTTTCGTCCGGTTGATTCATGCTCCGACGATGCCACAAGTCGGCCTCTTCGTTCAGGTATCACGGGCAGGCGCGTAGTACCGGGTTCATCGTGGTGCCTACCCGGCATCTTGGCCTAGTGGCCGACGGCCCCGCAGCAACCTCACAGGAAACAGAAATCGGCACCACTACAAAACTTTTTTTACTCGCCCTTAGGCATGCCAGTAGTGGTTGTAAGTCAGTGTTGACGATTGTGCTACCTATAGGTAGTATCTATTTTCGGATCGCAACATATGTGGTTCCGACAACACGCCAGCACCCGGACTTACTGCAAACAACAAAGGGTTTCTGGCACATACCCCTGGCAAGGAGCCAAAAATGACTACTACTACTACGCAGATTGAAGCCCCTACGGAGGCTTCCGTACGTCCGTCCCGCATGAAGATCCAGGCCATCACGGTTCCGGGGCGTCAGGCCGTCGCCACCCTGACCCCGGATCTGCTGAAGGAACTCGCCTTCATCTCGACGTACGAGACGAAGGATCCGCTTTCTTCTTCCCCCCAGCAGCACGGCTACCAGCGCGAGCCCATGGAGGCCCGCTTCTCGAGCATCGGCAAGTACTACAACGAGGACGACAAGCGTTTCTTGATCCCGCCGATCATCGCCTCCGCCCGCGTCTACAAACCCGAAGACATTGAAAAGTTCAACGCGCTTTTCAACGCTGGTGACATTGCCGGCATCAAGGCGGCGTTCACAAAGTCGGCCTTCTCAATCGTGGACGGGCAGCACCGCCTGGGTGGTCTGCACTATGCATGGACCCACTTCGACAACTTCGAGGCCGACGTGCCGGTGATGATCTACTACGGCCTGGGGTATGCAGAAGAGGCCCACCTCTTCGACGACATCAATTCGAATCAGCGGAAGCTCCCTAAGGCGCTAATCGAAACGACGAACCAGCACATGATGAAAGCCGGACCGAAGGACCATGCGCAGGTTGTCCGCGAGATTGCCTTCGCCGCGGCCCAGGACGGTGATTCGGTCTGGAAGGAAAAGATCAACATGACCGGGGCCCGGGACCCTGAGCGTTCGGTGACTTATGAAGGCCTGCGCCGTTCGACCAGTCAGATGTTTCCCGAACTCCTCATCAAGCGGCTGGTATCCGTCCGCCTCAATCCGGAGGACACCGCAAAGAAATACTGGGAGATGGTATCCAAGGCCTGCCACGACGCATGGGTCGAAAAGCCGCGCTATGTGCTTGACGAAGAGGGCAACCAGGTCGAGGAGAAGGTCCACTACCGTCTCAAGGACCTCGTCGGTGTGGCATCGCTTGCCAAGCTGGGCAAGGACATCATAAGCACTAGCTTGGACAAGGCTGGCTCCAACGTCGACCTGTTCTTCGATAGCCTTGCCGACATGACCTCCAAGCTCGGAGCCGTCGACTGGGAGAAGGGCGACCACAACCCGTGGATGAGGGGACAGGCTGGATTCGCAGGGCAGAAGGAGCTCTACGAGACCCTTTACAACCTGGTCTACCTCGATCAGCAGCCCGGAGAAGCAGCCGGGCACTAGGTACCTAAAGAACTGAGGGCGGCACCTTTGCGGTGCCGCCCTCAGTAAATCCAAAGCAAGTCCGGACTTACTGCACCATCATTCTATCTCCCCGTAAATCCGGACCGCCTCAGCGGCTCAACCCCTGGCTGGGCAGCAGTTCCGATGAGCCAGGTGTGTTTTGCTAGCCAGCTGTGTAGTAACGCCTGCTGGCCGCGTCCGACTGGATAGGCTCTCCGCATGACATCAAAAATCATCCGCCCCCTGACGGGACGCATCCAGGTTCATGGACTACGGGGACCTCGTGGTAATGAACCTACAAACAAAAGCATGTTCAAAGATGCTGCTGGCGCAGCAATAAGGCCGACATGGGTTAGTGCGTCAGACGGTCGACCCGGTCGAGAGGGGTACTGGGTCATCGCCAGGAAGCATTTGACCGAGGTTGCAGAGTCCATTGCTATTCGTGACGGTTCCGTAGAGGTTGAAATGCACTACAGCCCCACCGAAAAGTGCGACCTACGTTGCCAAAAAGCAGAAGGGGACGACTGCACCTGCGCTTGTGAAGGTAAACACCACGGCAAGGCACAGCACGCATCCTGGGTAGAAGTCGGAGAAACAACTCTCATCCGAGGCGAAGGGCGCAAGGTTGTGAACCGGATCTTGCGGCGCGACCAGGCCAAATTGGATCGGGACGCCCGCCTCCAAGTGATGGTTAGGGAAGTCGTGAACCGCCAACGTGGTCCCCATGAACAAACCAATGCTTGACCTAAGGAAAGTCACGTGGTTTGACCAGAGTGCACCTGGCTGGGCTGAGTGGAAAGACGTAGGGCGTCATGACAAAGACGAATTCAGTTTCTTTGAAGGTGACGAAGAAGTAGCCCGTGCAAGAATCCTTCCTAGATGCCGCCTGGAAGTGCCCTATGAAGGTCTGCGGTCAGGTGCATACGTTGCCGTTCAACACCTGGTGGTTCGTGACGGCCGACGATGCAAAGGCGTGGGTCGGGACGCTGTGGCGCTCTTAATCAGCCAGTATCAGGGGCAGGACATGATTGCCTTTTCCGTAGAGGACCGCTTTTGGACTAAGGCTGGATGGGTTCGTGCCGTCCGTCGGGACGGCGATGACTTCGCAATGACCTTGTTCATCCACCGTGCCCAATAACGACCGGTAGATCGGAGGCTTCTGCCTGGTCAGGTGAGCGGGCGGCATCAAGTACCACCGCCGTCGTGAACGGTTCGCTGACATTGATCGGCGATACTCGATTCATGGTTATCAACATCAGGCTCAGCGACCGAAAGACTGCAGAGAGCGATGATCCGCTTGAACGTGATTGGTACGGCTATGACCCTGGGGCAACACCGAAGCAGCTCTGGGCTAACAATCGCGGAGACTGGTACCTGGACGCCGGCCGCATCGCCCATGAGCGTTGGGCAGCACTCAACTACCAAGGCCGGGTCGTGCTGATCGCGGAACTCAAGAACCCGAATCACGTGATCCTGGCCGGTAACACACGGGCGCCAAAGAAGGCTCTCAGAGGCCGCGTCCTGCCAGCCGGACACTCCATTTACGAAGCCCTGATCGGAACGCAGGTCGAATACGCGCCCGGCAGCAGGAACTCAATTTTGTATGGTCCGGACCCTGAGATGGCCGGCGCCGTAGACGCGGACCTACCTGAGGCGTGGGATCTACCAGGTGCTGTAGGCCAAGGGCTCCAGATGGATGCCGTCGTCCGCAGGGCGATTGAGAACGCTGCCCAGGACCGTTTGATGGGCTACTACCGAGACCGTGGCTGGACCGTTACAGACACCCGGCAAAATCGTCCCTACGACGCTGAAGCGGTCAGGGGTGCTGAACGGATCTACCTTGAAGCGAAAGGCACCCAGAGCAGAGGGGACTCGGTCATAGTCACGCGCAACGAGGTCGATCACGCCCGCCAGTATCCGGGACTCTGCATGATGGGCATGTGGTCCGGGATGCGGCTAGTTGACGGCGAAGTGGACCCTGAGGCGGGAGACTTCAGGATTCTTCCCTTCAATCCGGAAGACCGGCAACTGCGTGCTCGTGACTTTGATTGGACGCTTCCCGGCGACGCCACATGACGACGGCAGAGCACCCGCCGGCGTCCGACGGACTACCGCCGCCCCCAAGGCGCCACTAAGAGGGTGAACAGCAATTAGTGGCACGGCGCCCGTCCATGAGGTGGATATGAGCGCCGGGGAGACAGAGTCTTACGTCCTATCAAAGGTTCCTTTGATGAGCCGTCGGCGCTCCGGTCGGTCATTCATGTCGGTTCATGATCATTCAGGTCACGCTCTGTCCTAGCAATGTGTCTCATCCTGATATTCTCAACACCACATATTTTTGTCCTTTGATAAGACTAGGGGAGTGTATGGCGCGTCTTGGGTACGCACGAGTCAGCTTGACGGATCAAAGCACTGATCTGCAGACCCGTGAGCTGGAGACTGCGGGGTGCGAGCGGATCTACAAGGACCAGGGGATCAGCGGGACGCGGGCAAAGCGTCCGGAGCTGGACCGGATGCTGGACCGTCTCAGTCGGGGTGACGAGGTCGTGGTGTGGAAGCTGGACCGGCTGGGGCGCAACACCCGCCACCTGCTGGAGCTGTTGGATGACTTCAAGTCGCGAGGGATCAAGTTCCGCTCGCTTCGGGATGGCATTGCCACTGACCCGGACAGTGAGATCGGGGGAGCGATGGCTCAGGCCATGGTCACCATCATTTCCGCTTTCGCCCAGCTTGAACGAGACCAGCTTTCCGAGCGCACCAGGGCCGGCATGGCTGCCGCAGCTGCCAATGGACGGAAGGCAGGACGACGGGAGGTCACGGCTGACCACGAGAAGGTAAAACGGGCGCATGAACTGAAGACAAGAGGGCTCAAACCGGCTGACATCGGAAAAATCATCGGGGCCAGCCGGGCCACGGTGTACCGCTACCTGAGCATGGAATCCTGAGATGAACGACTTGCCCGTTCCGGAATTCACCTCTGTGACTGTCGTTCAAGGCCAAGCTTTTGGGACAACACCCGGGACAGTCATAACGCGGGACCCCATAGCCCCGGTCCGCGGGGATCTGTGAGCGATGGCGTACGAGGCGCCGAGGTATGCGTTTTCGGCGCCGGTTCGAATATCCAAACGGCAATGACTTAACGTCTGGCTGTCCGGCTCCACTCCCGCGCGGTCGGGAATCCAGCCGCCAGACGGGGGAGTGACGGGTGGAAGGAAATCACGAGACGGATTCCTTTCGTCTGGTTCAGTTCGGGTTCGGTGATTCGAGGTGGAACTCAACCCGGTATTTCATGAAGCGGATGTTTTGGGCGATGCTCAGGGCGCGGCGGATGCGAAGGTCATCTTCCCGGGCGATGATGACGCCTTCGACTGATTGTCCGGGTTCCAACAACTCTTCCTGGACGTATCCCATGTAGCGCTGGATCTGACCCACCACCGAGTCGCTGGCGCGTTCGCGTTTGAGTTCGACGACGAGGAGGCGTTTGCGGTCTTTGCTGATGGCAAGGATGTCCATGGGCCCGGTGTCGGAAGGGTACTGCTGGCCTTTGACTTCACCGTCTTCTTCGTAGATGTCGTAGTCGCGTCCGAGTTCAGTGCTGCGCCAGTTGTGCACTAGGAAGTCTTCGAGCTGCTTTTCCATCTGGAAGGCCAATTGATCTTCGACCTCGGCAGCCAGCGCGGTGACCAGGGGTTCGACCGGATCCGACAGCTGGGTGAGTCGGGCCAGTTCAGCAGCGTATGCCGACAACGAAAAGACCGTCATCAGTGACCCGGCCGATGAGGCCAGTTCAGGCGTCATCGCCTCTTTGGTGAAGGTGCCGCGCCAGTCTACCCGGCGGCGGTGCGGCAGGGAGGTTCCGGGAAAGTATTCGTAGCCGCCGGCCACGGTGCCGTATGCGTAGGACTGGTCCGGTTTCCGGGCCAGGACTACGTCACCTTCCTTCATCCCTTCGCAGGCCGCCCACAGGTTCCCCATGGAGAGTCCAGCGGAGATCTTTGTTTTGTCCGGGTACAGGGTGAGCCAGACGTCGTTCATGATGCTATGGAACTCCTTGGACCCCTTCCCCAGATACGGCCGGATATCGTAATCACCGACGAAATCGACGCCGAGATAGCCAGCCTCGATCATTTCCTTGGCGTAGACGCCTCCGGTACCCTGGCGGACCATCCAGTAATCAGTCATGCTGCTCCCACGTCGACGGACCAATAACCCTGATTCTGACAGGAAATGTGTGCTGACCCGGTGAGGCGGTGCTGTGGTGTCCCCGCCACAGCGGGCGCCGGCGGCAGCCAGCCGGCTTGGACAGATAATTCCTCTCCCGCTGGGCTGGTTCAAACTGTAGGCTCCGTGCATGACAGACGAGATTCAGTGGCTGGTCCCGCCCGATGCCGTAAGCCTTTCCGGCGATGAGAAGTTCACCGGAATGGCGGGAACGACTGTCCGGGACTTTTGGCAGTTCGCCCTCGGGGACCTGCGAATGAACAACGCGCGCGGATATCTTGCCGAGTTCCTCGTTGGCAAAGCACTCGGCATCACACCTCTGAAACGCATCGAGTGGGACTCCTACGATTTACTCTTTGGTGACATCACCGTTGAAATCAAATCATCGGCCTATCTGCAGTCCTGGGAACAGAAGAAGCCCAGCTCCTTGTCGTTTTCCGGATTACAGGGAACGCGGTATCACCCGCGGGCACCGGGAGACGGGATGGATCCGCTAGGAAGACGTTTCAACGCGATGGTCTATGTCTTCTGCGCACACACTGAGACCGAGCACGCCAAGTACGACCAGCTGAACGTGTCCCAGTGGGAGTTCCACGTCGTACCCCGCAGCGTTTTAGCTGCGACCGGGCTGAAGAGCCTGGGCATCGCCAAAGTACGTGAACTCTCCGGTGGCCCGACGCCGTGGGCCGACCTTGCGAAGAATGTCACCGCTGCCGCCGCGGACCAACGGCGGGATGACGACCCGCCGTGGTGGAACAGCTAGGTCCGCTCCCGCCGAACTGGCTCTGGTAACACTGCTACTGGTCCGTGAGTTGGGGGAGGCCGCCCTCTGCCTCGCGACTGCGCATGTACAGCCAGATGGCGTGGTCCAGGACGCGCGGATCGACGCCGAGCTTCGCAGCTGCGGCGTTCACCAGCCGGCGCACGTATTCGGTGTCGCGCAGCATGGGAGTTTCGAGGACGAGCTCTACGAATCCCTTGAGCCATTCGTCAGGCTTTACGTCCTGGGCGCCGATCAGCATCGTGAAGTAGTACCAGGTCACTGGACCGAGTCCAGGCACGTTCACATAGGCAGCTTTGTGGCCGGGATCCTTGGGATCGATGTTGGCGGCTGCTTCGACGCCGATGTCGGAGAGGGTGCGAGCGGCGTGCACGATCGCGGAAGCTTTTGTTTCGGCGCCCGTCATCTGGTGGTTGTGCAGGACTTCGGCAAGCTTTACCGCGTCGAATTCGGCGAGGCGTGACAGGGAATTCGGGGTCTGATCGCCTACGGCGTCCTTGTAGCGGCTCACCGCGGCACGTACGCCGGTGTCGGCTTTGCCGTAGCGGGCCCGGATGGACAGGACGGCGTCGATGAGTGCCGCTTCGACCTGGTCCGGGTACCCGCCTGGCCATTCCGGGAACGGTTTCGGCAGCCGCGAGTCAATTCCGGCCAGAAGCCCCTTCAGGTCTTGGTCAAAGTCGCGTGCAGCGGTGTCGCTCATGGGGTCCCCCGGGTCGTCGTCGGCCGCCGTTCGGCGGCCTCCTTCGTATTTATACACGACAGGCTCCGGGTCGCAGGGTTGGGCGCCGGCGGCCGCCTGGAGCCTGTCGAAATCCTGGGGGTAAAGATCCGGGAGGTTGGTTATCTTTTTGGAGAGACTGCCGGCCTGGTAGTGCCAGAGAAAACACACGAGCCGTGGCTGGCCGCCGATATCCATGGGGAAAATGTTCTGGGCCGGGTCCGGCCGTCCGTCAGGTTCGTCGGTACCGAAACGGGTATATTGCGTCAGCAGCTCCGGGTAGGCCTGTTGGAATGCCTTGCGTGCCTTATCGCCGACCACCACTACGAGCCCGGCTGATGTGGCACTGAGGATCCGCCCCATGTGCAGCGTGGAGCAGTGGAGGGCCGCTTCCCGGACCCCTTGCTCCTTGTTTGATTTGCAGTGCACGACCTCGGTCATCACGGCATCTTCATGCCAGATGGATTCCGGGCCGAGCAGCGCCTGCGTCTGTCTCATGATCCAGCCCCAATATGGTTCCTGGCTTCCGCGGCTGCAGTCTTCCTTTAAATGCCTGCGGTCAATGACCCACCCTTTTTCGGACGAGAAGCGCCGGGTCATGAAATCAGCGGTTGTATCCTCGTCCCAATCGACCGTGGGGTACTTCTCGGCGATGCGTTTGCTGGCCAGTTTGGCGTCCGGCTGCCCCGCGCTGATGGCAGGATTGGAGGAAAGAAAGACAACCTTTGCCTGTTCAAGATTTCCGGCCCATGCCTCCGGGACCTGGAAGGGGCCCCCATGACTGTCCTGGGCATGGACGACGTCATGACAGGGATGAGGCCGACCGTTGGGCTGGAGGTCGTTGACGCGGCCCAGCTCGGGACACTGGGCAACACTCAGAGCGAGTTCCTTCAAATGCACCGGCATGGCCACCCTCTGCTTCCTTGAACCGAAAAGACCCCTCAAACTAACACCGTCCTTCCGCGGCCCCGGGCCGCCCCGCTGTACGGTTTTCGGCCCGGGCCGAGCTCCGTCCCCGCAACCGCGCCCTGGTCGGCCTTACCTCCCACGCGGTCCGGGGCAAAAGGAAACCGCCGGACCGTAGGGCGTGCCATTCTCATGGTTCTGCTGCGGCTAAACGCTGACAGTCGTTTCCGCCGGAGCGGCAATCAACGTTCGACGGAGCGCACGGCATCCAACCAGGTCCCGTAGATGTTCCGTACGGACGCGCCCGCGGGTCGGAGACGCCCTTCGGCCTTTTCGGCCTTGACCCACGCGTCGTATCCCGCGAACGTGGCGCCGCTTTCCGAGGATTTGGCCCATCGGCAGTAGTCGCGGACGGCAGCCTCGTAGTCGGCCTCGGTGTATTTCAGCAGTCCTTTAGGACGGCCGATGCCCGCCGTTCCAATTCCCATCGCCGTAAGGGCCTCGTTCCAGCCCCCGAACCGTCTCATGACGGTCTGGCGGGTGGGCGGCCAGGGGGAGGCCCCCTGCTTGGAGACCAGCCCGAAAGCCGTCACCAGTTCCTCCCGGAGTTCTTCATAGCGTTTCCCGGTGATGCTCTGGCCCGGGGTTTCATACAGGGTCTTCTGACCCGCGCCGATGATCCCGAGAATGGTGGCGACATCCTCGTCCGTAGCTGAAGCGGCCTTCAGTACCCCGCGCAGTTCCGTGATCAGGTCAAGGTCCAGATTCACCGCCGCCCACTCAGGGTCCGGGTCCAGGCTGAGGTCCGAGCCAAGGAGGTACCAGACGCCGGCTTCGAGGGCGGCGTCGGAGAATATCTGATCCCCCTGGACATGGTCGAAGACTATGGGGGAATTCTTGAGTGCATCCTCGGCCAGATCCGGGTCAAGTTGGGGGTAGAGGGCAAGGAGCTTGGTGATGGTGTCCGCCCGGGTCGCCCCGCGTTTGGCGATCGCCTTCGCCATGTGACCGTACCCGGCCATGAATGCCGCGTGCTGGGCCGCGGTGTTTTCTTCCCGCGCCAGAAGGCGCTTCGCCCGGGATTCCTCCGCGCTGGCGCCGCCAACCTTCTTGATGATCTGGCGGACGCGTTCGCGGGTGAGGCCGTAGCTCTTACCGATGGCATCGAGTGTCTCGCCCGCGGAGTAACGGTCGACCATGTCCGCGTTGCGCTGCTGTGTGGTCGAGGGCTCGACTCCCGTCACGGGGGAGGGCGCCTCAGCCTCGGAAGGCAGTTCATCCGGCCGTGTGGTGGCTGCGTTGCGCAGGGTGGTCATGAAACGCGGGTTGGGGGATGCGTTGGGGAGGCGCTTCTGAACGGCGGTCAGAACCTCCAGGGCGGGAGCCCCGGTGATCAGGGCACCGTAGAGGGCGGCGACGGTCGGGGTCCGGGATTCGGCGCGGACGCAGTGAAGGAGCACTCTTTTGCCTTCGGCGCGGAGAGCCGCGACCGCTGCCGCGGCGCCGTGGAGGGTGAAGTCCAGGTTCGCGTTGTGGCCCATGGAGGGTTCATCGACGAGCCAGAACGTCAGGTGGTCCCGGGCCTGGATTTTCGGTCCACGGTCCTTGGTGCCGAGGCGGCAGAGGGACACGATGGCATCCACATCGGCGGTGGCCACGGAGTCCGCACCGCCCAAAAGCACCCCATCGTCGAAGGGGTGGACGGCCAAAACGTCAGTGCGGGACCAGCCCGAATAATCCATGGAGGGAACATTCGGCCATTTTCCCTCGGTGCGTCCGCGGTCCTTGCCCAGCTGCAAGCCCAGACCCATCAGGTCCGCTGCCCGCAGTCCCGGCCATCCATGCAGGCTCCGGCGCCATTCCCACGGTACGGCGGAGTATCCGTAGGCTGCGCCCAGCAGCCCGCCGGCGATCGCTGCGACGGTGTCCGTATCGTTTCCGCCACGGACTGCGGCTTCCAGGGCCAGACGCAAATGCGCCGGACCGTCGACCGTCCCCGCGGTCGTTGCCGCCGCCATGGTGGACGTGATGGCCGACCAGGCGCCCTGGAAAGCCTGAATGACCCAGCCATTGTTCACAAAGTCCTTCGGGACGGACTTTTCGGCCTCCTCGATCCGTCCCAGCCACAGCCCGTGTCGGACGTTGGGGAGGTAGTCGAGGCCGGCCCGGACGTCGAGTTCGCCGGTGAGGACCGCGTGCCGGATCGCGGCGCACCACAGGGCGCAGGCTTCCGTGGCGTCCGGGTCGGCATGGGTCAACGCGCTGACCCGGGCTGCGGCGTCGGCAAGTTCCTGGCCGCTGGCGGCCAGGAACGCCAGGGCGACCGGGGCGGTGCGCATCAGGGAGCCGTTACCGGCCGACCGTCCCCAGGAACGGTGGATCTCTTCGGCGGCCGCATACGCGGCCCCGGCCGCCCCCAGTTCAGGCCGGTTCACCAGGACCTGCGGGATCCGGTTCAGGACGGTACCGGTCTGGGCGCCGACATCCTTGGCAGTGGCAGCCCAGGCCTGCCAGGCCTGTACAAGGGCGGACATCGCGCCGTCATCGACGGGGCTGCGGTCCTCGTCGACGGCGTCCAGCATCACCTGGGCCAGGGCGGTGGCCATGGATGTGTCATCGGTCCATTCGCCGGGGGCGAATCCGAACGGGCCGCCGCCTTTCATGCTTACCGGAGCCTCCGCGGGAAGGGGGCCGTCGAATTCGTAGCCGGCGCCGAGGGCATCCCCGGCGGCGGTTCCGACCAGTACCCCGGCGGCCCGGTCATTCTGCAGGGAAGAGAGTTTCATGATGTCTCCAAAGTGTTGGTACCAGCAAGATGGTTGGTGAAGCGCCCGGGAGGGCTGCCCGGAAGACGGGGTCCAGGGGGCGGGGTTCAGGCCCCGGCCATGACCGGGTGGCGGGTGTTCCATGCACTCAGGTGTGCGATGACGGGTCCGCGCTTGGGCAAGACAATACTGACGCCGCTGAGCGCCTGGTCCGGGGTCTGGAATAGAAGGGGCTGGCTGCTCAGGGTGCCATGGTTGCGGACGGTGACTCTGTCCTGCCCGAATGGGGGAAGCGTTGCGGACATGACCCGCGCGGCCAGGTCCCTGGCGGCCTGCCCCGGGGTGGCCGTATGCGGCAGAGAGCGGCCCAGGAGCTGGATGTCCATGACTGCTGCCTCCACGAGCTGGCGGTAGTGCCGGAGGAAGAGAGTGTGGGTGCCGAAGACTTCCAGCATCAGCGCCTGGCCTCCCAGGCCTGCGATGATTCCGCGCTGACCCTCGATGGGGGAGGGCAGCGCGTCGGTGGTCAGGACCGGGCGGGCCGCGCTGGCGTTCAGGTGATCGACCAGGGAGCCCGTGGCGGAGGAGGCGTTCATGCCCTGGAAGCGTGAAACCCTTTCCCAGATCCGGCCCTGCCGGTTGTTTCCCTGTCCGGTGCCGGGTTCGGCCCGGTGGAGTTCGGCGCGCACGTTCATTGGGGCGCGGCGGGCGGACCGGCCGTGGCCTGTGTCCCCGCCCCAGCGTCCCTGCTCCACGCAGTAGGTTTCGATGTCCCGGCTTTCCCCTGCCCCCAGGATCACGTCCCGTGCGCTGACCCGGTGCTGGTGGCCGCCTTCCAGGAGTTCACCTTCAAGCAGGAGCGCCGGACGGGGACCGCGGTTGGTAACGGTCAGTTTTCCGACCTGCGGGCCGGAGGCCAGTTCGCTGACCTCGATGGTGGTGCGGGTTCCGGTGCTGATTCCAAGCTCGCCCGGAGCGTCGGTCCAGACAGGGAAGAGTGTGAGCGGGCCGAGCGTGGTGCCGGCACCGACGTGCAGCTGGGGGACGGTCATCTGGGGCTCCTTAGAGGTCCCGTGACTCTTTGCAAAATTTGCAATCACCCGGAACCGGAATGTTTAGAGCATTTTTGCTCTAAATCTGGATTCAGCATAACCCGGTTGACTATTTAGCGCAACCCTGCTCTAAATGGGGGTATGGAGAATGATGCGAATGACACCCGCGGGTCCCTTCTGGACTATCCGCGCCCCTCCGTGGCAGTTGACACAGCGGTGATGACCGTCCGCGACGACATACTGTCTGTGCTCCTGGTCCGCCGCCGCGAGGGGCACCAGGCAGGACAGTGGGCTCTGCCCGGAACATTTCTGCGGGAACGGGAAACCCTCGAGCGGGCGGTGCTGCGCTCCCTCCGGGAGAAAGCCGGAATTACCGGCCGGCTCCCGCAGCAGCTGCACGTCTTTGACGACCCACGGCGCGATGACCGCGGCTGGGTGCTCTCCGTCGCACACGTGGACCTCGTACCCTTGCGCCAACTGACCTCCACCCTCGGCTCCGAGGATGTTGAACTGGTCAGCGCAACCGATGAACGGCGGATAAGCGCCCTGCCTTACGGCCACGCCGCCATCGTTGAAAAAGCCGTGCGGTGGGTGCAGGCCGCCTACGACGGACAGCCCGATCCCGGCGGCCTGCTCGAAGAGCCCTTCACCCTCCGGGACCTGCTCCTGCTCCACAACGCCATCGCGGAAAGCCCGCACCAGCGCGATACCTTCCGCCGCCGGATGGAACCCCAGCTAAAAGCCACTGGGCAAATGTCCGACGGAACGCGTGGCCGGCCGTCGCGGCTCTGGACCCGACATGGCACCGCAGATCTGCGCGTGCTGAACGGCAAGCCAGGACAGTCTGCTGGGCCGGCGAGACGGGAATGACCGGGATACCGTGCATCTAGTGCGGGCCGCAAGAACGCAGCGGGCAACGGGAGGGATCGTCAGCGGGAGAAGCAGACTTCCCTGCTTAGGCGTCACCTGACAGTGTTGCCCGCAAGCCCGGCGGGACCTGAACCACATGCAGATTGAACAGCTTCCAGGCCGCACCCAGCTGCGTTCTGCCGACCTTCCCGGCGATCTGCAGGATCGACGCTCCCGCATGGAAAACGTCCAGCAGCTCTTCAGTCTCTGACTTGGAGTAGTTCTTTCCGTATCGTGGGGCCGCCGTTGCATCGTCGATGTCCCCCACAGGATCGAACAGGACCCGGAGGAGACGGATGGCGACCTGCCGCTGATCGACTCGCATTGCCTGGGCAATAGCGGCCACACTCTGCCGGGCCTCGTACAGGTCAAGCATCCGAGCCTGCTCCTCCCGGGCCCATACGCGTTCCCTATCCAGAAACGGGTCCTCCAGCGGCTGCCCCTGGCGCGCTGCGGAGGTGCGCGTGACGATGTGGGCGCGTCCGTCCGGAACGGAAACGCCACGGTCCGGTAAGTGGCTGGCGGGACGTTCGCCGACAGCCGTTGTCCCGGCTGCCGGCGGCAGCGGAGTGGAAGCGATCCCGAGGTGCGGCGGTCGCGTTGCTGTCTGCGGAACGCCGGCGTGTGGAACCAACGCTGCCGGCGCATCGGACCGGTGCGGGACCTCCTGCCTCGGGGAAGGCCCGCCGGAGTCGAACATCGGAGTAGAGACCACCGAAGACAGCGGGGCAGGGCTGTTCTTACTGCTGGCGGCGGGGTCCGGGGCAGCCTCGGACCGGGACCTGTTCCACAAAAGACCGGCCAGGACGCCCATGCCGACGGCACCATATGGGAAACGGACCGAGATGACGAAAGCCGCTACCGCAATCAGGACCGCCAGAAAACGTTTCACGCTTAACCGTTCCTTCCAGCGATGATCTCTCGCGCGGATTTTAGTCCACGCCCTAGCGGGCTCCGGGTTGAATATCCGTTTTCGATGTCCCTGCAGTGAATTAGATCAGAGCCAGACACCGGCCGGGCACCGCGGCTCGTGTGTCGTGAGCAACGAAAAGTCGGTGTCCGTGGCTACGCTGATGGCTGGATCAACAGGAAAGACACAATGAACAATGAAACCGGCGTCCAGACAGCACTGGCGTTGCTGTCTGTGGGACTCGAAAAACACATCGCAACGGTACTGGCGCCCCACCTTGGCGGTGACCTGGAGTGGACGGACATCCTCCAAGAGCTCGACCAGATGAAAGGCAAGGCCCCCAAGCTATACAGCCGCACCGACGTCCAGTGCCAGCTGCGGGCCATCACCGAACGACTCGGCAACCTGGGGTATCCATTCGACGCCGGCGACCCCAACCGGATGATGAGCACCTACGGCAATGAGCTCAGAATCGTGCGGAACCGCTGGGCCCACAACGACCAGTTCACCAGTTTCGAGGCAATGCGTGCCGTCGATACAGTCTTCATTCTCCTGACACACATCGGTGACACCGAAGGCGCGGGAAAAGCCGCAGCCGAACGCGCAGCACTGGTGCTGGGCCTGATCGAGCAGTCACCTGCAGAGAAGACCCCGGACGAACAGGACGGCCCGGAATCAACCGAACCGGAAGACCTTCCCGACGAGGCCCCCGACATGCCTGGGGAACCGGTCCGGAAATTCGCACGCCGGCGGACTGAATTTGAGCCCTGGGACGTGGTCGTCACCGGATCGGTCGAGACACTGGACAACCTTCCAAAGAAGGTCGCCAAAGAGTCCGTGCGTGCCACCATCGAAGAGATCGTGGACTCTGAGGGCCCCATCCACCGTGACCGGCTCACCAAGCTTGTCGGCTATACCTACGGCCTGGGGAAGGTTCACGAGGCCCGGGCCAAGAAGATTCTGAGCCAAATCAACGCATCCGCATGTCTTGTCGACAAGGACCATTTCGTCTGGGCCGGCGACACAGATCCGGCCGCCTGGAAAATCCATCGCCGCAGTCCCATAGGAACAACCCGGAAGTTCCTGGAAATCAGCCCCCGCGAAATCGCGAACGCCGCCGTAGATATCCTCCGCAATGGCACCCTCACCGAGGAAGACTTGCGCCGTCGTACGCTGGCTGTCTTCGGCCGCAAAAAGAGCACCCAGGCGCTGACCACCCACTTCGGAAAAGGCCTGTCCTCGGCGATTCAGAGCGGCAAGATCCAGCCCGGCACGCAACCCGCAACCTTCGAAATCATCAGCTGATGACAGCTTGAACTCCGTTCGACGGATAGCCTGTGGCAAGTAGCCAAATTAAACGGGAGTGCAACGATGTCTCATGATTCGCCCTTAACGTCATTCCTCACGGAATTCAACGGACGAACGTGGTCGCAAGTCGGATCCCCTGACTACATGACGCTGAGAACGTTCTACCAGCCTGTCGATGGGGTTCAGCTGGACGTAGTTTATGCGACCGCGCCGCATCGTCCGCTGGCTTCGGATGTTCGCATTCTCTGGGAGAAACGCTGGAACCGCCGCTCCACGGGCGTTCTTCTGGTGGTCGGATATCCCGGAGGAGATGCCATTCCCCGAGCGACGGTCGTGGGTCTGCGGGATAACGCCCAACTGGTAGCGGACCTGGAGCTCCCTTTCGTTGAGCGGATCGTCGAGCGCGGCCTGGACGCTCTCACGACCGCGCAAGCAGAACAGCTACTTGAACCGATCTTCAAAATTCACGAGGACGACGAAGTTCCAGGTCTTATCAACACTGGTCTTTTCGCAACGCATGAGCTCCTGGTAAATGTCCCGAATCGACCAGATTGGAACACCTCCGCGGTCGGTGCACACTCACTGCGCGGTCACTCGGGTGAGGATCTCATCCGAGCCCTGGGTTGGGACGTGGCCCGTGAGGGGACTGACCTGATACTTCGGAAGGACGGGCGGGAGGAGGCCATTGCCATCCTGCTGGAGGGAAGCGAGCTCTTTGAACGGCCGTCAACCCGGTTTGGCGAGATTTCGCCAGTCCAGCATGGCCTTTCCATCGCCCGGAACGCTCGGCTCAGGTGGATACTGGCCGTTCAGGGCAGTCGTATCCGCCTCTACACCGCGGACCCGGATCTGGGTATCTCTCGCAAGGGCAGCGACACGTACACCGAAATCGACCTCGCCACCATTGACGACGAGCACCTCGCGTACATGGCCCTCCTGATGACCCCGGCGGCCTTGTGTGCGGGCGGTACGGCCGATGCCATCCTGGCCGGGTCCATGGACCATGCGGCTGCCCTCGGCGAACGGCTCCGGGACCGGGTTTACGTCGACATTGTCCCCGATCTGGCCACCGCAGTGGCCCAGCGGACGCATTCGACGACCGACGCCGAATTGGACGATGCCTATCACATCACTCTTGTCGTCTTATTCCGTCTGTTGTTCGTGGCTTACGCAGAAGATCGTGGCCTTCTGCCCTACCGGACGAATGACGCCTACACACACGTTTCGCTCAAAGAGCGTTCCCGCTACTACGCCAAACAGGTTGATGACGGCGAAAACATCACATTCGACGCCCAAGCAACTGATTTGTGGGACAACCTCCTCAACATCTGGCACGGCATCTTTGCCGGCCATACCGAGTGGGGCATCCCGGCATACGGCGGCTCCCTTTTCGACCCCGAAGAGGAGCCCGGATCAACGATCGCCAACTTGCGCCTGACGAATGCCCAGATCGGTCCGGCGCTCGTCAAACTTCTGGTCGACACCGGGCGGGACAGCACCCAGGGACCGGTCGATTTCCAGACCTTGAGTGTTCGCGAGTTCGGAACGATCTATGAAGGCCTCCTCGAGTCCTCCCTGTCCATCGCTCCCGTCGACCTCGCTCTGGACAACAACGGCGTGTATGTACCGGCAAGTAAAAACGACGAAGTGATTGTCAGTGCCGGACAGGTGTACTTCCACAACGCCTCCGGAATGCGCAAGACCACCGGCAGCTACTTCACCAAGCAGTTCGCCGTCGAACACCTGCTGGAGACAGCCCTGGACCCAACAGTGGCGGAACACCTTTCCCGTGTCGCCGGCCTCCTCGAGACCGGTGACGAACTCACAGCCCATGAAACTTTCTGGGACTTCCGCGTAGCAGATATATCCATGGGATCGGGTCACTTTCTAGTAGGCGCCGTCGACCACATCGCTTCCGCATTTTCCGCATTCCTGGCCGAACATCCCATACCCAACGTCACGCGCGAACTGGACGAGCTCCGCGCCACAGCTATTGAAAAGCTGGGACATTCGGGTACGAGGACTCTGCCAGAAATCGACCAGATGACCTTGGTACGCCGCCAAGTCGCGAAACGATGCATCTACGGAATAGACATCAACACAGTCGCCGTAGATCTCGCACGTCTTGCTTTGTGGATTCACACCTTCGTCCCCGGTCTTCCCATGTCCTCACTCGATCACGGTCTGGTGCAGGGCAACTCTCTGACCGGTATCGGGACGCTCCATGAAGCCTTCGATGCCCTTGAACCAAACCGCCTGGGCATGCGCTCCCTCCTTGCCGACCAGCTTGAAGACGTCCTGGAAGAATCCGCCCAAACACTCCGCCGACTGGGACTGACCGCTGAAGCCTCGGCCTCTGAGACGAAAGATGTTGAAGAGGCCTACGCAGAGGCCCTTCGGGAGTCGGAACCTGCCAAAGCCATGTTGGACGCGGCCGTCGCCAATCGGTTGGGCCATTTCAACCTGGACGGCGTCCTCGACACTGAATTGATCCTTCAAGCGGGCAGGCGCCCGGATGTGCGGGACGAAATCACGAAATTGAGTTGCCTTCACCTGGCCCTGGCATTCCCGGAGGTATTTATCAGCCGGAATGGCAGCCCGACCGGGTTCCACGTCATCCTGGGTAATCCGCCCTGGGATGAGGTCATGGTGGAGGAGCCCAAGTTTTGGCAGAGGTACTTCCCCGGCGTCATGGGGATGAGCCCCGCTGCGCAGAAGAAAGCGATCAAAGAGTACCGCGACGCCCGCCCTGATCTCGTCGTCATACTCGAGGGGGAGAGCGCGGCAGCGGAAAAGTACCGTCGCGCCCTGTTAGCCGGGCCATACCCAGGGCTTGGAACAGGCGACGTAGATCTCTACAAGGCGTTCTCGTGGCGCTTCTGGCAGCTCCTTCGCCAAGGAGGCAGGTTCGGTGTCGTATTCCCCCGTTCAGTTCTAAGTGCCGCCGGTTCCGCTCAATGGCGGGAAACCCTTCTCAAGGAAGGGCAGTTTCAGTCGGTCGTCTCATTGACCAACACCGGAAAGTGGGTCTTCAACGAGGTTCACGGACAATACACCGTGATGCTTCTGACGGTCGAGAAGGCCTTCGCACGTGAGCCGAACGTTCACCTCGCGGGTCCGTTTCATTCATTGAAGGATTTCCTGGCCGGAAGGCATGTTTTGGGGTCGCTCCCCGCCTCAGGCCTCAGGGAATGGACGGGTGGTGCGTCTTTTCCGCTCCTACCCGATACCGCTGCCGTCGAATCGTTTCGGACCTTGCGTTCTCACCCGCGTTTGGACTCCGGTGAACAGTGGCTCTTCAGACCAGTTCGGGAATTCGATGCCACGAACGACCGCAAGACATTCGACGCCGGAGGAAACGCAGAGGGTCGTTGGCCCGTCTACACCGGTGCTACGTTCAACCTCTGGAGCCCAAATGCTGGGGACCCCTATACCTACGCGGACCCGGCCGCAGTTACAAAGGTGCTGTTCGAGAAACGGAAGCGCCAGGCGCGACTCGCGTCGTCAGCATTCCTCGGCCTTGATCCTAAGATCGTCACCGACATCGACACCCTGCCTTGTTTCGGTCCGCGAATCGCCTTCCGCGATATTGCCCGATCCACCGACTCCCGCACCGCAATAGCCGCGCTGGTTCCAGGACACGTCGTACTGACGAATAAGGCTCCCTACCTCCTTCGGCGTTCCGGCGACCGCACCGACGAGGCATTTCTATTGGGCATACTCTGCTCTATCCCACTCGACTGGTACGCACGCCGCTACGTGGAAATCAGCATGAACCTCCACCTCATCAATGCCTTCCCCATACCGCGCCCAGAACGAAACAATCCGCTCCGGCTCCGTGTCGTGGAAATCGCCGGTCGCCTGGCAGCGGTGGACGAACGCTACGCCGTGTGGGCCGCCGAGGTGGGGGTCCCCACCGGGTCAGCAAACGACGTTGCGACGAAGAGCGATTTGATCCATGAGCTAGACGCCGTCGTTGCCCACCTGTACGGGCTGAGCCGGGATAATCTGATCCACATCTTCCAGACATTCCAGCGTGGCTGGGACTACCAGCCTCGATTGTCAGCAGTCCTGAACCACTTCGATCGTTGGAGCGAACTGTGAGCCTGTCCCTGTCAGTAGACCGACCAGAGTTCGCAACGAACAAAGCGGGGGCTGAACCTCAGCAGGTGGCGGACGCCATTTCGAAGATGATAAACAATGGCTCCGAGGGACGCGTGGAGCCGACCGGCGTAGACATCGCGACCGCGTACTTCAACGTCGGCGGATTCATGCTCCTTAGTACGGCACTGGAAGCGGCAGGCCCGGTCAGACTGCTGTTGGGTGCCGAACCGGTGGACTATGAAGTCAGATCCACCATCACACCCCTAAGTGTTCTGGGGGCACGTCGGGGAAACCCACGCCTCAGCCACGCCCTGAAAGACCATGACATGGCTCTCGCTGAAGACCGGAACCTTGTAGGCATCACCCGGGAGGGCGACGCCGCCGTCCAGCGCCTCCTGACGTGGCTGCGAGACCACGATGTCCAGGTCCGCCGATTGGAAAAGGACTTCCTTCACGGCAAGGCCTTTATCGTCAAGGACGGGGGAGCCAGTGTCATGGCCGGATCCTCGAACCTCACCTACGCCGGATTGGCGCGTAACCGGGAACTGAACCTTGGTGTCTACCAGCCCTCGCCGGTTGAACGCACACAAGAATGGTTTGACGAACAGTGGTCCGAGGCTGTCCCCTACGATCTGGCCGGCCTGTACGCTGCCCGCACCGAGCTGCACCAGCCGTGGACAGTGTTCCTGCGGATGCTCTATGAACTCTACGGCGACACATTTCAGGAGGATACCGAGTTCGACAACGAGCTCGGCCTGACCGAATTCCAGGCTGATGGTGTACACCGCGCTAAGCGCATCCTCGCTAAACGCGGCGGCGTCATCGTCGCCGACGAGGTCGGTCTGGGCAAGACATTCGTCGCCGGTGAACTGATCCGGGAAGCCACGATAGACAACCGGCAAAAAGTATTGGTCGTCGCCCCCGCCACACTGAGGGACTCCACGTGGCGTCCGTTCCTCAAAGACAGGAACATCAACGCTGACGTGGTTTCCTACGAAGAACTCGCCGCCGACATCCAGAACAGTCGAGCGGGCAAAGCAGGGGCGCACGTGCAGGTGCTCGACTCCTACGCCCTGGTCGTCGTGGACGAAGCCCACAATCTGCGCAACGCAAGCACACAGCGTGCTGACGCATTCCGTATGCTTCTGGCCGGAGCTGTCGCCAAGAAGCTTGTGCTGCTAACTGCGACCCCCGTCAACAACTCTCTGCAGGACCTTCAGACACTTGTCTCCTACATTGACCCCTCTGATGGGGCGTTCGCGGACATCGGCGTACCGAGTGTTCACAACTACATAGGTGCAGCGATGGCGATGAACCCGGATGAATTGTCCGGAAAGCATCTGTTCGAGCTGCTGGACGCGATCGCTGTACGCCGCACGAGGCGGTTCATCAAGACCCAGTATCCGAACGCCAAGGTCGGCGGGGTGAAAATTACTTTCCCCCAGGCGAAGGTCCATCGCGTCGACTACCACCTCGATGGTGTACTGCCCGGGTTCTTTGATCGTCTCGCTGACGCTCTGGGCGCTCGGACCGACGATGAGGATCTGGGCAGTACGGGGGTAACCCTGAAGGATCCGGGTACAGTGCTGACCATGGCCCGGTACGTTCCTTCCCGGTTCCTGCTCGACCGGCACCAACACGTCGAACAATACGAAGTCCAGAACGCCGGGCTGCTGCGCTCCGCCTTGCTCAAGAGGTTTGAGTCCAGCGCGGTCGCCTTCGGCTCGACGGTCATGAAAATGATTGACTCCCAGGACTATTTCCTCTCAGCTCTCAACAAGGGACAGGTCCTCACTGGAGATGCCCTCCGCGCCTGGGCGGCAACTGACTCGGACGATGTCGACCAGGTCATCGGATCACTGAACGCAGATGTCACCGAGAACAATGTCGATTCAGCGTCCAGATATGACGTCCAGGCGCTCCGGGAAGCCGTGCAAGCCGACCGCGGACTGCTTCAGCAGCTTCTTACGGAGGTGTCATCGGTAAGTTGGAAGGACGACCCGAAGATCCAGAGGCTCGCCAACGAGATCGGTCAGATCGCCTCCGAAGCCAAGGCTGAAGGCGTTGGATCGGATGACACAAGAAACCGACGCAAGGTCCTCGTTTTTACATACTTCGCTGACACTGCCAACTACATCAATGAAGCCCTCACTGCTCTCGCAGAACATGGCGACGGACGTCTGACCGACTACCGGGGGAGGATCGTACTGGCAACCGGCGGCGACCGGCACGGGCGCAAAGACGCGATCGTCGGGTTCGCGCCGCGCACCGCCGGAACGCCGGAAGACGAAGACAGGTACGACCTGGCTATCGCCACGGACGTTCTCTCCGAAGGCGTAAACCTTCAGCAAGCCGGCAACATCATCAACTACGACCTGCCATGGAATCCGATGCGCCTTGTACAACGCCACGGACGAATCGACCGGATCGGATCGCAGCACAAGCAAATCCATCTGCGGTGTTTCTTCCCAGACGATGAACTGGAAGAGCTCCTCCAACTCGAAGGGCGCCTCCAACTCAAGCTCAAGCAAGCGTCCGCAGCATTCGGTGTCGGCGAGGGCGTGCTCCCCGGAATTGAAGCCGCCGAACGTGTCATGTCCGAGACCAAGGAAGAGATTGAACGGCTCCGCAGCGAAGATGCCTCCCTGTTCGACGACACGGGGTCTGCCGCAGCATCCAGTGAGGAGTATCAGAGGCGCCTCGCGAACGCGCTAAAGTCAGCCGTAACAGCCCGAAAGGTTTTGGAGCTACCATGGGGCGCCGGTTCGGCCATGGTCGGCACTGGTGCCCAAAGCGGATTCGTGCTTTGCGCCAAGATAGCCGATCATCCTCGTCCCGAGTTCCGGTACGTTCCCCTCGTGGACGGGAAACTTCGTTTCCTGGACGGTGCACCAGAGGTTGTCTCCGAACTGCTGACGTGTCTCGAGCAGGCTGATCCGCGCCATCCGGGCACTCCGGTGGCCGAGGCATCCGACGACCTGCGTCAGAACCTCTACACGGCATGGAATGCCGCCCAGGCTGACATTCACGCGGAGTGGATGAAGCGCACCGACCCGGCCACTTTCGAACCGTCAGTGCCACGAGTCATGCGAGTGGCGGCCGATCTAGTTCGTAAGCAAGGCAGCATCCTGGGTGATCAGCAGGACAAGCTTGTTGAGCGGTTGAACCAGGTAGCCAACCCTCGGGCGGAACGTGAGATACGGGCAGTTCTGAGCACCTATAGGGACGTCGCAGCCGCCAAAACTGTTCAGGCGCTGATGGACAAAGCCAATGAGCTACGGCTTAAAGCTCCAAAACCGCCGGAACGACTTCCCCAAGTGGGTCTTGAAGATGTGCGCCTGGTGACGTGGATTGCGATCCTGGGAACGCAATAAATCACCAATGGCCGGGACAGTACCAGTGCGTCGGCTTGTACAACAGGCTCCTTCGCCCAAGTCCAAATGCCGGGTCAGCGGTAAACACCTCTGGCGCTGAAGATTTCAGGACGATCACGTGGCTATTAGATGACCACGGGACTGCCTTCGCGAGTCGTGACTGTGCTGCTGATCATTGTCCGCTGCTCTGTTTTGCTCGGCTAGCTTTTGCTTGGTCCGTGCGGGCCCATGCGTATCCCCGAAACCATTGCTCGGCGCCGAACTGGTTGTCTTTCCAGCGGTAGGGGCAGTCCTGTGGCCGTTTCCCGGCTGCGTAGGCGCTGTAGCCTTCCTGCTGGTACTGTGCCGGGTCCATCTCATCCGCCATTTCCGATAACCATGAAGTTGCTGCGCTCAACGGGATGACTGGCGACAATCGACACAAACAACAGTTGGTCCTCATGGCCCACCGCTTGGTAGCTGATCGACTTTCCCATGATGTCGAACGTATGGGAGGAGGTGACTTGGTGGGCGCCCCCGCCCGGAAGCAATTGCCGGGAGAACCGAGCCTCCTGCCGAGGCACGACTTCCTTCATTTCCGCGTCGAGCAGGACCACGAATCCTTCAACGTCGTCGAACCCCACTGATTCGCCCCGTTCGAACGCCCTTGCTTGTGTGCTCATTGGTTTAATTCCTTCCATCTGTCGTCCTTGCCACTGCATGGGCGTAGTAGCTGTCAGTGCGGTAGCCGGAGCCGTCGTTCTCGCCTCGGACTACGTGGTCATCGTCGTCTTCCCAAGGATATGGGCGACTGTCGTCTTGAGGGTGCGCGTTGATCTCTAGTCGGAGCGCCTGATCGTTCGGTGCCTCAATCGGTTGTTCAGTAGCCCGACGTTGGGCCAGTCTTGCCTTGAGGAGTTTCTGCCGTCTGAGCCTTCTCGACCGTGCTTCTTTCTGGGCAGCAATTCTTTCAGGGACTGAGCCTACATACGCAGCAAGCAGGGCTGATACGCCGATGGCCGAGGAAAGTTCGGCATGCAAGGCATCGAACGGGGGGCCATTCATGTCGAGCGTGGGCATCCCAAGAATAAGAACAGCTATAAGGAACCCAGGTACGACACTGTTGACGGCCCTTGCAGTCCTTAGTCCCTTTCGGTACGTCTCCGTATCTTCATCTCTAAGCAAATACGCCTGCCTCGCCATGATGAGGACTGCGACGGCAAAAAGTGAGTAGGTGACGATTGTCTTGAACGTATCCGCGGCGGTTGTAGCGGAGTCCATGCGCTGGATCAGAGTGGGGTTACCCCAAATGAGCTTCACCACAAGTGATCCCGGGAACACGAGGTTGAGCAGATATATGGTCCACCGCTGTTTGCCCGGTGGTTTTGGAAGGGGCTTGAACCATGAGAAGAAGCGGGGAGACAGCCAGCGGCAAAGCTTCAACAGCCAGTAGAAGACACCAACCATAAAAAAAGTCTGGCCAAGGTGTCGAATGAGGCTCCCCTCGAAAAGCGCCCAAAAGGCAGGGACGAAAAGAGCCCGAGGCGCCAACCATGGCAGCGAGAAAAAGATCCATCGGGCAGATTGGCCTGCAAGTTTTAGGATTGATTTGGTTCGGCGAATCAAGAGACCAAGCCTTTCGGTAGTTCCTCGCACGGAAGCGGCGCGATCTTGGAGTGGTGGTCGTGGCCCGGGCTGGATCCGTTGAATGGCACATCAGCCGAGAGCGGCCCGGCAATAGGCATGAAGCTGCTGCAAACGGGCATGAGTCGCCAGCCCCTCTGACTTCGCTTTCCGGGAAGCGCCCCGATAGGCGAGGGCCTTCTTCTTCGTCACAGCCTGGCGCTGGGCCATCGTTAGCTCCATGAAAACGGGCATAGCTGCCACGCGGCGCCAACACCGTCAACCACGCCGCTACGCGGAGGTTTTCAAACGAGGCAACGTATCCGGCTACGCGGAGGTTTTCTATGCGTCAACGCGCCCGGTAGCACTTCTCCAAAAAATGCCATATCCTGATCCTGCCTGTTGCGATGAGCTACAGGAAGTAAACCCGAGACCCGGCCGGACGACCGCGGCGCTCGGGTTTTGCGTTTAAGCAATCTTTCGCACTTCCCCGACAACGGGACGGATGCGTTGACGCCAAGCCCCGCCTTTGGCCCAACACCAAGCAATAGCGTCAGGAACGATTAATAACTGCTCCTCTGCCGACTTGAGGTGTTGGTACCTGAGAGAGTCGCCGCATCCGGACTTGCGAGAAAATTCTATTAGACATTTTCTGTCGCGCTGAACGATTGAGTCATCGCGGTCAAGCACAAGCATGGTTTCGCCACTCTTTGTGGCGATGTCGTTGACCAGTTCTCGCAGGCACTCGGCGCGGCGTTCGGCTTCGTTGGCGAATCGAGTCCCCGCGTCGTACACAACTGCTTGCACGTTGGCCCGCACGATCACATCCGCTATGGCCCGCTTGCGGGGATCCTTCTCATCTTTCATGTGGAGGCTCCGCTGGCCGGGTAAGACGAGTGCCCCAAGCTCCTTTCGGAGATCTCCCAGATCACCAGGTACTAGGGCTCCTGCAATCAAGAGATAGCCGTGGCGCTTCGTCTCATCAACAAAGATGTGGTTCTTGGTTACCACCTCCGACTATCACCTTCACTCATCTTGCTCCCCAGTTTTCTCTTCGGTTGGAGACTCGTCCGCACGTCGCCGAGTTGAGGCGACAGTTTGGGAAGGCTCGTTGAGATCGACGATGAGCATGCCATCCTCCAGGCGCGGAACCCACCGCTTCGCAACTGAAGTGTCAATGCCGATGAACTTCGTGAACATTGCACCCGCGATGAGTACTATGCCGCGCTTCGTATCCTTGCCGGGACCTTGGCGTCGAGTGGGGTACGCATTCGGGGTGGTCAGGGGTACGCCCTGTATTGCGATGAGTTTGGCATCGCCATCCCAGAGAAATTGGACTCCCTCCGGTTCTCCAATTAGACGGAACGCGGCGTCGTTCAGAGAGAACATGCCTCGCTTTTGGATAGTCACCGTGGGGATGGTGGGGGCCGGTGCGCTTCCCTTTTCGAATACCTTGAATGCCATAGTACTTAGGATACACACTGCGGCGTCGATGGAGAAGTTTTGTGTTGCGTTTGGAGAGTTTGCCGAGGATTCAAGTGCGCATGTAGGCCGAGAGGGCAAGGTTGGGGGTCGGATTCACGCTGGATCGGCGTTCGGTTCCATTGCTGATCGTCGAAAGTCTTCAGTAGTCCATTGACAACGATTTGAGTCACTTGAAGGTGATTGGTGCATCGATGAGTGCGCTGTAAGCGACGCAATACGCCAAGCGCTTGTGTGGCACATGCACATGTCAGGGGGAAGCCTCCGTCGCTGGTCGTTGGCCCCGCAGCTTGGGCATCGCTCGCTGATCTAGCGTGCTGTGTTGGCCGGTTGTTCCATGGCAGCGGCGCGTGCGGTTGGTTTATTGTTTGTCGGCCCAGCGCTCGTGGGCGGACTGTCGGCTGATTCCTACGGCGCGGCCAATGTTCGCCCAAGACGCTCCCGCTGACTTTGCGGCTGCAACGGTCTTGTCCAGCCGGCGTCCGGCCTGGGTGTCTTCTCGCGCTACGCACCCCATTGGTCCCGTCAAGGGCCGGCACTAGCGCCAGAGGTAGGATTCCAGCGCCCGGAGCAGGGGAGCGGGGTCCTTCTTCAGGTGGTCAACGGGGCGGGTCCCGGCCAGGTCCCGGGACGGGGTGATCATCCAGAGGGTGAAGTAGTTATGCGGGATATCCAGCTCCATGGCTCGTCGGAAGAGCGCCAAGACGGTTGGCTGGAGCTGGCCGCCGGAGAGGAACTGGAATCCCGGGCAGAAGGTGCCGTCGTCGAGGAATACGCGGACGAGCTGCTGCATCACGGGCTCGGGGTCTTCCATCAGTTCCGAGAGCCGGCGGTGGACCTGCGCGAGGGTCGGCAGCGTGAACTCGGTCCGGATCCCGGCCCAGGTCTGGTCGCTGATTGGCTGGGCGTTCAATGTTGCCGTGGCCTAGTCGCTGATGCTTTCCAGCAGCCACTGCGTGGAGAGCGGGTTCCGGCGCAGCGTGAACGTCCGCAGCGCCGAGTTCGAGCCGAGACGGACCTGCACCTGCCAGTACTCGATGCTCACCAGGTCGCCGCTGCCGAGGGCCGCGTCGGACCGGGTGTCCCACCAGGCGTCCCGGGCGAACCAGTGCACCGGATCGGCGGCCACGGCCCAGATCCGGCCCTCGTGCCGGACGGCCAGGGGAGTGCCGCCCGGGGTGAACCGGACGTCCACGGCGACGTCGATGGTTGTTTCATTCGCTACTGCTGTCACGGTCTACGCGCTCTCCCAAGTTCCTGGTCATCATTTCTTCCCGGCGGGTGACCGCCGAACTCCACACCCAGGTCCGGTAGGTCACCGGACCGTCTTTCCATGTCACTTCGACGGCCTTGGCCGTCCAGGCGTACACCTCGCCGTCGACCAGTTCGGCGCAGTTCGGAAACCGGATCCACGCCTTCACCGGAATCCCGGGAAAGCCGTTTTTCGCGGGGAAGTGCTCGAAATCGAGCTCTTCCACCGTCAGGCCCATCGGGCCGGCCCGCCGCGCATACTGCGCCTGCAGCCGGGCCGCCTGTTCCGGGTTCATACCCTCAGTTTAGAACTGGCATTCGATAACAAATTTCCAGCCTAGTAATTTTATTCGAATAGATGTGCAGGTTTGAGCATGGGGGAGGGGCCCGACAATCAAACGGTTTGCGCCCAGCGGGGACAGCCTGAGCTGTGCGGATGGCTCCACCTGCCCCAACGGGCACAACCGGGAAGAGGGTTCTTGCTGTTGTGACCCATGAGGAAAGCCTCCGCGCGAATCCAGGGACTCAAGCGCGGAGGCTCCGGTTCTCCAAGCTGGGGGGACGGAGAACCCCTCCAAGAGTACTAGCCCGGGTGAGGTCCTTGGCCGCGGGCCTGTTGGAGGCGGGGCCTTTCCGGTCAACGCCGGGAAGGGCGGCCCCTGGTCCTCCCGACCTGCCACCCGGGAACGGCGGCGTCCAGGAGCATGGCCTTCGCAGGGTCCAAGTCCCCGCGGCGGTGCTTGTACCGCTGGGTGTGGATCCACACGCCGAGGGTGTGTTCCCGCTCAGAATCGCAGCCCTTGTGGCGGGGCCAGTCGTTGCCCTCGTGCCGGAAGTCCYCGAGCTGGGCCAGCCGGTGGTGCCAGCGGGCCTCGTCCTCGGCGTCCCTGCGGTTTCCCAGCCACCCGGGCACGTGGGCCAGACCGTCACGGTACGCCGGGTCCAGGGTCCCCTCGGCCGCTTCGCGCCGGCGCCGGGACAGCCAGCGCGCCATCGCCCGTTCGCTCCGTTGCCCCGAGCGGTCACGGGGGAGCCGGCCTTCGGCCTTGACCCAGGCGATGAGCTCGTCCATGCGGGCAAAGTCCGCGGGGGAGGGGTGAGGAACGGGTGCGGCGCCGGCGGCCACCTGGTGTTCGGCCTCGAGGCCCGGGTCCTGGCGGCGGGCAATGACCAGGTGGTATCCGACCGTGGAGGGCCCGGCGCGGACGAGGGCAGCGATGCGTTGCCGGCTCAGCCCGAGCCGGTACATCAGCACCCATTCGGCGTCAGGAGCGCGCCGCAACCGCCTGTCCATGATCGACATCCTGCCACGAGCTCTCCACAAGTCGGGCGGTCACCGGCCGGGTCCACGGACAACGCTTTCGGGCGTCCGCTGGCGCGTCCGGGTGTTGGGTCCAGTGCTGTCCGTCGCAGGGCTCCGGGATCCCTGGCCCTGTTGTCTACGTCTGCGACGTTTTTGTGTTGCTGTCCTGCGGATTCTAGGCGTCCGCTCCAGCCCGTCCAGCCCCTCCTTCGTCGGGGCCTGCGGGGCAGGAAATGTCCCTCCGGCGCTCCTGCGTCGCTGAATTCCTCCAGGAATTTCCTGCCCCTTGCCTGCGGTAGACAGGCCTCCGTCGGCCGCCGAGCAAGCGAGCTTGCCAGCAACAAAAAAACAAC